>NZ_JBEUPD010000044.1:0-63871 GCF_040492135.1 Actinomadura sp. NPDC000600 | reverse complement strand
GGCGCGGGCCGCGTCGTGGCCCTGCTCGGCACGGCGGCGGGCCTCGTCGGCGGCGCGGGCGCGCTCCTCGGCCCCGGCCGCCTGCTGCTCCAGCGCGGTGTTGCGGTCGACGACGGTGGCGACGATCTCCTCGATGCGCTCGGCGGCCTGCGTCTCCCGGGCGGCGCGGGCGCGGGCGTCGGCCGCCATGCCGGTGAGCACCGCGCGCAGTGCGGCCAGGGGCTCCTTGACCGCGGCGGCGGACGGGCTGCGGCCCGCGGCGTGCGCCTCGGCCTGGCAGTCCTTGACCGTCCGGCCGTCGGCATCGCGTTCGGCCGGGCAGTACTCCGGCCGCCGGCCGCGGGTCTTGGGCGGCCGCGGCAGCGGGGTGTCGCAGTGCTTGCACCGGCCCCACGGCGCGTCCGGATCCGCGCCGGCCGGAAGCCGCCGCCCGGAGGAGACCTCCGGATCACCCCCCGGCTGCCTCACCGGTGCACCGCCACCGAGCCTCTCGTCCGGCGTTCGCGCGCCTTCTGATTCAGCAGTCGCCACCGTCTCGTCCTCCCGTGTCGGCGCTTCCCGTCACCTGGCCGTCTCAGCACGGCGCTCGCCGGGCGGGTCCCTCCGCAGACGCGCCTGGACCGGCACCCGCGAGGACCTCGCGTCGATCATGTCACAAACCTTGCTACAAGAAATAGAAACCAGCCGATGCATTTCTCGGGTAAGAAATGAGACCAGCGCATAATCCGGGTTATGCGCTACGCTTCCAGCGTGATCAACGATGATGCTCAAGACCTGCTCGAAGGTGTGGTGCTGCCGTCCACCGGACCGGCGCCCGCAGACGCCTCGGCGCGGGAAGCGCGTCCCCTCCCCGGGTCGGGAGAGGCGGAAGGCGCCGCTCCCCCACCCGCTTCCGCAGGCCGATCTGCGGCAGGGGTGGCGAGAGCGGAGGCCGGAACGTTGGCGCGTCCGGCCACCCCACTGGCCGCCGACGCGCTGGCCAAGCTGGACGCCGACCTTGGGCAGGTGCAGGTCGCCCGGATCGGCGGTCGGCGGGTCCACCGGCGACGCATCGAACTGCTGGCAGAGGCGTGCACACCGCAGACGTTCGCGCTGGTGCTGGACTGGCTGAGCAGTACTCGCCGCGGCTCGGCCGCCACCAAGCGCACCTACGCCGACGATCTGCGCCGGGTCTGGGCGCCGCTGGCCCGCGAGCTCGGCCACGACGCGTTCTTCGTCGGCTGCCTCACCCGCGAGCATGTGCGGATGTGGCGGCTGCGCCAGGAGGCCGCCGGTGTCGCGGCGCGCAGCATCGGCCGCTACGTCGCCTGCCTGTCCTCCCTGCACTCCTACGCCGCCGGGCGGATAGACCCGCCGCCCGCCAATCCGGTCACCCAGGACGACCGGCCCCGCGTCACCGCCGAGCGCACCGCGGGATCCACGCCGGTGCTGGAGGTCGACCAGGTCCGCGCGGTGGCCGCGTGCGCGACCGGCGACCTGGACCTGCTGGTGGTGATGCTGCTGTACAGCCTGGCCGGACGGGTCACAGAGCTGTGCGCCGCCGACGTGACCGACCTCGTCCGTGACGGCGACCGCAGCGCCCTGTCCGTCATCCGCAAGGGAGGCAAGCGGCGGACGATGCCGCTCCCGCGGCGCTGCGCCGACCTGCTGCACCGGCACATCGGCGCACGCACCCGCGGGCCGCTCCTGCTGGACGCCAAGGGAGACCGGCTGGACCGGCACGACATCGACCGCATCACCACCCGGCTCGGCCGCGCCGCCGGCGTGCTGCCCGGCCGGGACCTCACCCCGCACGTGTGGCGCGCCTCGCGCATCACCCACATGCTCGACGCCGGAGTCCCGCTCGCCGAGGTGCAGGAGTTCGCCGACCACGTCGACCCCGCCACCACCGTCGGCTACTGGGAGCGCCGCACCAAGCACCTGCGCGCGACCGCGCACGCCGACCAGGCCGCCGGCCTCTTCGACGACCTCCCCGGCCACTGACCGTCCAGGCCATGTGCAGAGAGAGGACGCCAGTCGGTGCCGCCACTACTCGGCCACGCCGATGCCTTGCCGCAGATGGCAGGGCGCTTCACGCACCGTCCGCCGACCGTTGCCGCAGGGGGCGATCAGCGACGCCACGGAGACATCATCGGAGGAGGCTCCGGCCCGAATCGGGCGGAACGGCGGCGACGGCCGCCGCATGGTTCTCGAGGATCTGCAGCAGGTGAGGCAGGGGGACGAGCTCGCGTTCGCGCCGCACGAACGGACCGATGGCCTCCCAGGTGCGGGCGACTCTGTCGTTGAGCGTCATCAAGTAGCGGTCGTCGATGATGCCCAGCCGTTCGAGGACCACGAAGTTGTGCAGGAAGAAGGCGACGTCATAGACGGCCTCTTGGGCTTCCGCCGGCAGGCCGGAGATCCCCTGATCGGGGTCGTGTTCGATCCCGAGACGCTGAACGACGTATCTGTGGTGTTGATGGAACGCCGGTGACCGGAAGTCGTCGAGCAGCGCCAGGTACGCCGGAAGGTAGTTGGCGCGCCTCATGGACGACACCTGCTGGAAGGCGAAGTAGACCGAGCTCAGCAGCGCCAGCGCGGACAGGACGATCGCGACACTGTTGAGAACCACCGCTCCACCCTTCGCCTGCGACCCCGTACACCTATAGACAGACCCGGGCACGCCCCGGTTCCCTGGCCCCTGAAGCCGCGCTGCTCCTCGGGCGGCACCTCCACCCGGAGGCGGTAACGAACAGGTATGCGCTGGGGCAGAGACTTCATGGAGCCGCCCACAGCACTGGCTGCGCGGGAACCAACACCTCTAAGGTCAGGTCGGACGTCTCCGAGGAATGGAGCGCGCATGGTCAGTGACGACGGCGGTGTGGCTCCCGACCCCATGACGCGAGCACGTGAGAAGGCGGCGGCCTCCATGAGCGTCGCCGCCAGCGCCTGGGTGGACGCTCTGGACGACGACCAGCTGTCCTTCGCGGTCCTGCCCTCCCCGCTCGACTCGACCGCGGAGACAGAGCGGCTGCGGTGGTTCTTCACCCCGACCGATCACGGCGGACTCGCCGTCCGTGACCAGAACGCTCACCAGCAGAGCTTGGCCATGCAATTGGTCGCCACCGGACTGTCGGCTGAAGGCTTCGCCGCCGTCGCCACGGTGATGGGCTTGGAGAACATCCTGGACCAGGTCGAAGGGTGGGGGTCCCACTGGGGCCGCCGGCGCGGACGCGACCCCGGCCTGTACTGGCTCAGGCTCTTCGGTCGTCCGGGGGACGAAGTCTGGGGCTGGCGGTTCGGCGGCCACCACATTTCGCTGAACTATCTGATCATCGCCGGCCGGCTCGTCGCGACGACTCCCTGCTTCATCGGGGCGGACCCCGCCAGGACCGAGTTCCTGGGAAGCACCCTGCGGCCCCTCCAAGGGGCCGAAGAGGCAGGGCGCGAACTGCTCTCGACCTTCCGGGCGCCCCAGCTTCGGCAAGCGCTGCTCCACACCTCCGCGATGTCCAACATCGTTTCCGGCAACAGGCCGCGAGTCCGCCACGGCGACACGATGATGCACCTTCAAGACCTGTGGCGAGGACGATTCTCCGACCCCGAACTGGACGCACTCGTCAACGACATCGATCGCCATGCGGAAGCGAACAGCGGATACACCCAGGCCGACCACACGCAGGTCGCGATCACCATCCCGCCCAAGGGCATCAGCGCTCAGGATCTGGACGACGAACAACGCCACCTGCTGCGGCGGCTTCTCACCCGCTACACCGGCAGGGCTCCACAGGACCTCGCCGCGGCGCACCGCGCCCATCATGCCCGGGACTCCGTGCTCGACGAGGTCCATTTCGGTTGGGCCGGCGGCACCGACGAGGGTGAACCGCACTATTACCGAGTCCAGGGCCCGAACATCCTCATCGAGTACAACAACACCCAGCGGGACGGCAACCACGCCCACTCGGTGTGGCGCGACCTGCACTCGGACTTCGGACTGCGCGAACTGGCCGAGCACCGAGCACGCATTCTCCCCCACTGACGCACCGCGGGAACCGGCCTCATCCACCCGACCGGCACGAAGCATGTCGTACCGCTCACGACCCACTCTCCGGAGGGGACCCGTGGAAGACGCGCAGGCGGCCTGCGCAGAGGGTCCTGATCAGGCAGGAGACGAGAAACGGCCAGTGCGCTGGCCGTGACGGTGGAGCCGGCGACGGCGAGGACGATCGCAGCGATCTCTACGCCATCCGCACACCGTGCGGCCAGGCCGGGAGATTCACCGAGGTGGCATTCTCATCGCGCGACACGTTCATGCCCGTTCCTCCCGTGCGGTTTCCGTGTCCCGTCAAGCTGTAACCGCCGTCGTGCACGCCTCCTCTACTTGGGGAACAGGCCGCCATGTGTCCGGATGACGTCAATCGGGCACGGATGCTGGCTGGCGTCGCGGGCAACGACGGACAATCGCATACTCGGCGCCGAACCTCCGGTCGGCGCCGACGCGTCAGGTGAGCCGCGGTGCCTACCGGTCAGGACTTCTACAAGGTCATGCTCGCCGAGGTTCATCAGGCCAGGTTTCGGATCATGACGACCTTCATCCGGCATCGGCCGCCCGAGTACTTCCTCGGTTTCACACGGCGTGCAGGTTAGCGCGTGAGGTCGGGTGCGGCGTCGGGCGCCGTTGGTTCGTAGCAGTCGTAGTTGCGCTGGGCGACGATTCGACCGTCCTCGATCCGCAGGAAGGCGGCGATGCGCGCCCGCAGGACGTGTCCGGCGGGATAAGGGCCGTAGGGGGCCGCGAGCCTGCCCCACCACTCCACCTCGAGCGCCACCTGGTCGCCGGCGGCGATGGCGTTGCGGACCTCGAACCGCTGCTCCGCCATGGCGTCTTGGCCGCGTTCGGCGGCCTCTCGCATCGCGGCGAGATCGCGTACCGCCCCGTCGGGGAAGAGCAGGTTGGGCATTTCCTCGTGGACCATCTCCGGCGCGAGGAACCGGGTGATCTCCTCGGCGGACGCTCCGTCGGACACCGCCCGGTGGTAGCGGACGGCGAGGTCGATGTTCCGGGATTCCCGGTCACGGTCGTGCGACATGAACACAACCATAGTTGCACAACTATGGTTGTCAAGTGCAGGCTGGGTTCATGGAGTCATCATCAGCCGCTCCGGACGGCGGGTCGGATGCCGTGCGCCCGGAGGATCTCGATCTAGGCAGCCTCGCCCTGTTCGTCGGCCTGGCGGCGGCCGAGGAGGTCCGCCGGGACATCGAGCGGGAGGGCTTCGCCGGGTTGCGGTTCTCGCACGGCTATGTCTTCCAGCATCTCGTCGACGCCGAACCGACCATCGGCGAGCTGGCCGCCCGGCTGGAGATGACGCAGCAGGGCGCCTCGAAGGCGGTCGCCGAGCTGGAACGCCTCGGGTACGTCGAGCGGGTGCCCGACCCGGCGGACGCGCGGATCCGGCGGGTCCGCCTCAACGCGAGGGGACGGGCGGCCGTCGAAGCCGCACGGCGCGGCAGGGCCGCCCAGCAGGAACGGATGGCGCGCCGCTGCGGGCGCGAAAGGCTCGACACCGCGCACGCCGTCCTGGTCGAACTGCTCGACGCGCTCGGGGGCGCCGACGGGGTACGCCGTCGCGATGTCCGTTTCCCCTCCTGACGCCCGCCGACGCTGAACTCGTTGCCTCCGACGGCCAGGACCGTCCACGGCGCCGCTCTCCGGCCTGGGTGCACCATTCAGCGGTGACCGAGGCTCCGCCTGGCTCTTGGTGTGTCGTGCGGCGAGGGGCTAGGGCGAACAGGTGTCCAGGGCTTGGGTCAGGGCGTTGAGGGCTGCTGGGTAGGCGTGTTGGCTCGGGGTTCCGAAGCCGATGATGATGCCCTGGGGGTGGCCTCCGGGGGTGTGCCAGCGGTCGCCCAGGTGTCCCACGGCCAGCTCTTGGGCCGCCGCGGCTTCGAGCACATCCTGCTCGGTGGGGCCGTCGGCGGGCAGGCTGATCAGGACGTGCAGGCCGGCGGCCACACCGTGGACGGAGAAGGCGGAGGAACGCCGCCGGGAGTCCAGCCGGGTCAGCAGGAGGTCGCGGCGGCGCCTGTAGCGCAACCGGCCGGCGCGGACATGCCGGTCGTAGGCGTGGCTCGTGATGAAGTCCGCCAAGGTCAGCTGGCCGATGCTCTCGGTGTGGCGGTCGTCGTGGCGCTTGGCCTCGACCAGTGGTTCGAGGAGGCGGCGGGGGGACACGATCCAGCCCAGGCGCAGCGCGGGCCCGAGGGTCTTGGAGACGGTGCCGACATAGGCGACATGGTCGGGTGCGGTGCCCTGGATCGCGCCGATGGGCTGGCGGTCGTAGCGGAACTCGCCGTCGTAGTCGTTCTCGATGACGAGGCGGTCGGTGGAGCGCGCCCAGTCGACGAGGGCCCGGCGGCGTTCCGGGGCGAGCGTCCCTCCGGTCGGGTACTGGTGGGCGGGGGTCAGTTCCACGGCGTCCACCACCGGAAAGCCGGGGGTGCCGAGCAGGTCGGTCCGGGCCCCTTTCCCGTCCACCGGGAGCGGGACGACGGACGGGCCGTTGCGGCGGATCACATCGCGGTGGAAGGTGACGCCGGGATCCTCGGTGGCGATGACGGCCGTGCCGAGCACGCGGCTGAGCAGGGCCAGGGCCTGGACGTATCCGCCGGTGATGACGATCAGGTCGGGTGACGCCAGGACGCCGCGGGTGCGTCCGAGGTACTCGGCGAGAGCGGCGCGCAGTTCGATCCGGCCGCGCGGGTCGCCGTACGAGTAGGCCTCCCCCGCCGCGTCGCCCAGGGCGCGGCGGGCGGACCGCAGCCAGGCCGCGGTCGGGAACGCGGAGGCGTCCGGACGGCCGGGGCGCAGGTCGTGCCTGAGCCGAGGGGGCACCGGCCCGGGTGCTCCGCCCGAGTCCTCGGCGGCGCCGTGGGGAAGCCGGGCCACGACCGTGCCCGAGCCCTGGCGGGCGGCCAGGTAGCCCTCCGCGACTAGCTGGTCGTAGGCCGCCTTGACGGTGCCGCGGGACAGGCCCAGTTCGGCGGCGAGCCTGCGGGTGGCGGGCAGCCGCGCCTCGGGCGCGAGCCGTCCGGCTCGGATGGCGGCCCGGAGGGCCTGCTCCAGGCCGGCCCGGCGCCCGGTCGCCGGGTCGAGCTCCAGATGGAGATCGACCCCGGAAATGGGCCAAGATCCTGACACGAAAGCGGATCTTACCGTCGCTCCATTTCCGCCGTAGCGTCGCCGGCGTGATCATCGAGGCGCTCGGACGGTGGGCCGGCGGGACGGACCGCACGCCCCGCCGCATGGTGTGGCTGCTGGCCGCGGCGTACGGCCTGACCATCGCCAACCTGTACTACTGCCAGCCACTGCTGCCGCAGATGGCGGACTCCTACGCCTCGTCTTCTTTGGTGGGGTACCTGACCACCGCCGGGCAGCTCGGCTACGCGCTGGCGCTGCCGCTGGTCGTGCCGCTCGGGGACATCGTCCGCAGGCGTCCGCTGGTCTGCGTGCTGCTCCTGGTCGACGCGGCGGCCCTGGTGGCGACCGCCACGGCTCCCGCCGCCGGGGCGCTGCTCGCGGCGGGTGCGGTGATCGGCCTGGCGAGCGCGAGCGTGGTCAACATCCTCGTCCCCTACGCGGCCACGACCGCCGCCGACAACGAACGCGGCCGGGTGGTCGCGACGATGCTGAGCGGCGGGCTGGTGGGCATCCTGCTGTCGCGCACGGTCGCCGGACTCACCGCCGAGTTGTTCGGCTGGCGCGTCCTGTACCTGGCGTCCGCCGCGGTGACGCTGCTGCTCGCCGCCGCGCTGGCACGTGCCATGGCGCCGTCGGCTGCGGAGGTGCCGATCGGCTACGCCGCGCAACTGCGGGCGACGGTCCGCCTGGCGGCGAGCGAGCCGGTGCTGAGACGGCGGTCGCTGATCGGCGCGGGCGTGTTCGGATCCTTCGGGGTCTTCTGGACGACCGTGGCGTTCATGCTGGCGGAGCCGCCCTACCGGTACGGCGAAGCGGAGATCGGCCTGTTCACGCTGGTCGGCGCCGCGGGAGCCCTCGCGGCGAAGGTCGCCGGGCGGGTCGCGGACCGGGGGCGGCAGCGCCCGTGGACCGGTGCGCTGCTCCTCCTGGGGGTGGCCTCGTTCGGGGCGGTGGCGCTCGGGGGCCGCAGCCTGCCGTGGCTCATCGCGGGGCTCCTGGCGATGGACGTCGCGGTCCATGCCACCCATCTGCTGAACATGAGCGTGGTCTACGGCCTTGTCGACGGCGCCCGCTCGCGGATCGCCTCGGTCTACATGACCTTCTACACGCTCGGGGGCGTGGCGGGCACCGCCGCGGGCGCGGCCGCCTACCGGTTCGGCGGCTGGACGGCGGTGTCGGCGACCGGCGCGGCGTTCATGGCGGCCGGACTCGTCGCATGGGCGCGCGAAGGCCGCGGAGGTCCCGCCGAAGGCTGAGACGTCCGCGGCCTGCGGGCACGGCGCCCGCGCCCGGTCAGGAACGACCGGGGTCCGGGGCGCCGAACCAGGTGCTGAGCGCCTGTTGCAGCGCGGGGGCGGCGGTGCCGGCGGGTTCGTCGAGGGACGCGGCCCAGGCGATGCGGGCGTCCGGGCGGATCAGCAGGACGTCCGCCGGACGCTGATCGGTCTTGGCGGTGCGGACCTCGACGCGGTGCCGCCAGTCCCGGGCCGCCTCGCGCAGGTCCGTCCGGTCGGCGAGGTCGAGCAGGACGGGCCGCGCGGTGCGCATCAGGTCGGCGACGCTGGTGACGCCCTGGTCGGTGTGGAGGGTGAGGTCAGGGGCGAAGGCGCCGGCCAGCGGATGGTCGGCGCCCGGCATCGGGTAGCGGATGTCGGCGCCGGACAGAAGCGCACTCATGCGGCGCAGCGGCTGCTCGTCGGTGAGCAGTTCCTGGAAGAGCTCCCGGAGCGCTTCGGCGGCGGGGTCGTGATCGCGCCGCAGCGCCACCTGGGCGCGGGTGTGCAGCATGGTGCGGGCGCCGGCGAAGTGGCGTTCGCGGTGGTAGGTGTCCAGCAGGCCGGACGGCGCCCAGCCCTCGACGGCGGCGGCCAGTTTCCAGGCCAGGTCGACCGCGTCCATCATGCCCGCGTTGATCGCCACGCCGGTGGCGGGGAACAGGTGCGCCGCGTCCCCGGCCAGCATGATCCGCCCGCGGCGGTAGTGCTCGGCCTGCCGGGCCTGGAAGGTGAACCGCGACAGGCGGAGCGCCTCCCCCACCGGCAGCTCCGCGCCGAGCACCCGGCGGATGCTGCCCTGGAGTTCGGCCACCGTCATCGGCGCGTCGTCGTCGTACTCGGTGGTCTCGTCCTCGGTGGTGAAGACGGAGACGGCCTCGGCGCCCGGGGACGAGCCGAGCCCGAACAGGCCGCGGTCGGTCCGGGTGAACCCCGGGCGGATCGCGCCGAAGCCGGGGACGTCGAGGCCGCCGTCGTCGAGCACGGTCACCGTGTCGGGCAGGGTGACCTGGGCCAGCCGGTTGACCTCCGGATAGGTGGTGCCGGGGAAGCCGACGCCGGCCAGGTCGCGGACGCGGCTGCGCGCGCCGTCGCACCCCACCAGGTAGCGGGCGCTCACCCGGTAGGGCCCGTCCGGGCCGTGCACCTCCGCCGTGACCGCGGCATCGTCCTGGCTCACCCCGACCACCTGGTGTCCGCGGCGGATCTCGGTCCCGAGGCCGTTAGCGCGCTCTTCGAGCAGGCGCTCCAGCCGCTGCTGCGGCAGCGGCAATGCGTGCATCGGGTTGTCCGGCAGGTGGGTGAAGTCCATATGCACCCCGCCGAACGGGAACCGGGGGGCCGGAACGGGGTCGGTGCAGGCCGCTTCGAAGCGTTCCAGCAGGCCCCGGTAGCGAAGCAGCTCCAGGATCTGCCCGCCCAGTCCCCCGGCCTTCGGAACGTCGCGGCGCCGCGGCCGGCGCTCCAGCACCAGCGGCCGTGCACCGGCCGACCGCAACTCGACGGCCAGCATCAGGCCGACCGGACCGGCGCCCACGATGATCACATCGGCGTCCATGCACTCTCCTCAGGTGAACGGCACGCTGCCGTTTCGGATATGAATCGCGGTCACGACGCGGACCGCGCTGAAGCCGGGCCGGTGGATCGGCTACGGCAGGAGCACGAGAGGGCTCCGGGACGGGTCAGCCGGAAGGCGCCCGGGAACGGGACCGGCGGGGGTCGCTACGCCTGCGATGCCGCGGCCCGCCGTTCGGTGAGCGCGGTCTCGCCGGCGGCGCTCTCGGCGCGGCGGAAGGTGCGGCGGTAGGTGTCGGGCGGGACGCCGACCGTGCGGTTGAAGTGCCGGCGCAGCGTCGTGCCGGTGCCCATGCCGGTGGCCGCCGCGATCGCCTCGATGCTCTCGCCGGTGGTCTCCAGCAGTTCCTGGGCGCGGCGGATCCGCTGGGTCAGCAGCCACTGCAAGGGGGTGGTGCCGGTCACCGACCTGAACTGGCGGCCCAGGTTGCGCGAGCTCATGGACGCCCGGCGGGCCAGGTCCTCCACGGTCAGCGGCTGGTCCAGCCGTTCGATCGCCCAGGGCAGCAGGTCGGCGAGCGGGTGGTCCTCCTGGGCGGGCATCGGGGAGGCGATGAACTGGGACTGGCCGCCCGCCCGGTGCGGCGGCACGACCAGGCGGCGCGCGACCGCGTTCGCGACCACCGAACCCCGGTCGAGGCGGACGAGGTGCAGGCACAGGTCCATCGCGGCGGCCTTGCCGGCCGAGGTGAGCACGGTGCCGTTGTCCACGTAGAGGACGTCCGGATCGACCTCGACCCGGGGGTGGCGCTCGGCCAGGACCCCGGTGTGCGCCCAGTGCGTGGTCGCGCGGCGTCCGTCCAGCAGGCCGGCGGCGGCGAGCACGAACGCGCCCGTGCAGAGGGAGGCCACGCGCGCACCGGCCTGATGGGCGGCGCGCACCGCGTCGACGAGGTCGCGGGGCGGCTCGGCGTCGACGTCGGCCCACCCCGGGACGATCACGGTGTCGGCACTCGCCAGGCGGTCGAGCCCGTGGTCGGGCTCCAGCCGGAAGCCGCCCGCCTCGACGGGGCCCGGCCCGCAGCGCAGGAGGCGGTACCAGGGCCCGGTCACGCCGGCCGGCGCGGTGCCGAACACCTCGAAGGCCACCGCCAGCTCGAAGTGCAGCATCCCGTCGGTGACGGCGACCGCGACAGTCCTCATGTCCGAAATTGTATGAGGCATGGCGTTCCAGACGCTCGTGCGGGGCGGCCGCCGCCGCCATGATCCATCCAGTGGTTCGGACGAGGACAGCGGGAGAGACGATGGGTTCGGGTCAGGCGGTCGTGGTGTTCGGCGCGTACGGGCACACCGGGCGGTTCGTGGTGGCGGAGCTGCGGGACCGCGGGTTCGTCCCGGTCCTGTCCGGCCGCGACGCCGGGAAGCTGGAAGCACTGGCGGAGTCCTTTCCGGGGCTGGAGGTGCGGACCGCGTCGGCCGGCGATCCGGCGTCGCTGGACCGCGCGCTGGCCGGCGCGGCGGCGGTGGTCAACTGCGCGGGGCCCTTCGCCGCGACGGCCGCCCCGGTGATCGAGGCGGCGCTGCGCGCCGGCGTCCCGTACGTGGACGTCGCGGCCGAGATCGAGGCGAACGCCGACACGTTCGCGCACTTCGCCGAGCGCGCCCGCGACGCCGGGGCCGTGGTCGTGCCCGCGATGGCGTTCTTCGGCGGCCTCGGCGACCTGCTGGCGACCGCGGCGATGGGCGACTGGACGGCCGCCGACGAGGTGCACGTCGCCTACGGGTTGAGCGGTTGGCGGCCCACCACGGGGACGCGCGCCTCGGGCGCGGTCTCCCACGAGCGGCGGGACGGCCGCAGGGTCCGCTTCACCGGCGGGCAGCTGGAGTACCACCACGATGCCCTCCCGTCCGTGAAGTGGGCCTTTCCCGAGCCGATGGGCGTGCGGCCCGTCATCGGGGAGTTCAGCATGGCCGACGTCGTCACGATCCCCAGCCACCTGGCCGTCCCCGAGGTGCGCTCGTACATGACGGTGGAGGCGGTCGAGGACCTGTCGGCTCCGGGCACCCCGGCGCCGGCGGCCGCCGACGAGCGCGGGCGCTCCGACCAGACGTTCCTGGTCGAGGTCGTCGTGCGCTCCGGCGGCGAGGAGCGGCGCGCGACGGCGAGCGGCCGGGACATCTACGCCGTGAGCGCGCCGCTCGCGGTGGAGGCGGTCGACCGCGTCCTCACCGGCCGGACCAGGACGACCGGGGTCGCCTCCGCCGGGCAGATCTTCGACTCCGCCGACTTCCTGCACGCGCTGTCCGCACACCTCTCGTTCGAACTGCGCCGGTGACCGGGGCTCTCCGGGCCGATCCGAGCGGACGCCTTCCGGGCGTCGGCTCGGATCGGCCCGGCGCCCGTCAGATCTCGTCGACGTTCATCGCGCCCTCGTTCGGACGGCGGGAGAGGTCGATGCCGAGCTCCTCCGCGGCGCGGAAGACGTCCTCGTCGGTGTCGCGCATCTCGATGGACATGCCGTCGCTGGAGAGCACCTCGACGTTGAGGCACAGCGACTGCATCTCCTTGATGAGCACCTTGAAGGACTCGGGAATGCCGGGCTCGGGGATGTTCTCGCCCTTGACGATGGCCTCGTAGACCTTGACGCGGCCGAGGACGTCGTCGGACTTGATGGTCAGCAGCTCCTGGAGGGCGTAGGCGGCGCCGTAGGCCTCCAGTGCCCAGACCTCCATCTCACCGAAGCGCTGGCCGCCGAACTGGGCCTTACCGCCGAGCGGCTGCTGGGTGATCATGGAGTACGGGCCGGTCGAGCGGGCGTGGATCTTGTCGTCGACCAGGTGGTGGAGCTTGAGGATGTAGATGTAGCCGACCGAGATCGGGTCCTTGTAGGGCTCGCCGGTGCGGCCGTCGAACAGCCGCGCCTTGCCGGTCGACCGGACCATGCGGTCCCCGTCGCGGTTGACCAGCGTGCTGCCCAGCAGGCCGATGATCTCCTGCTCGCCGGCGCCGTCGAAGACGGGGGTGGCGACGTTGGTGCGCGGCTCGACGCGGTCGAGGCCCTTGTCCCGCAGCCGTCCGGCCCACTCGTCCTCCACCCCGGCGATGTCCCAGCCGCGGGAGGCGATCCAGCCGAGGTGGGTCTCCAGGACCTGGCCGACGTTCATGCGGCCGGGGACGCCCAGGGGGTTCAGGACGATGTCGACGGGGGTGCCGTCCTCCAGGAACGGCATGTCCTCCACCGGCAGCACCTTGGAGATGACGCCCTTGTTGCCGTGCCGGCCCGCGAGCTTGTCCCCGTCGGTGATCTTGCGCTTCTGCGCCACATAGACCCGGACCAGCTCGTTGACGCCGGGGGGCAGCTCGTCGCCGTCGTCGCGGGAGAACACCCGCACCCCGATGACCTTGCCCTGCTCGCCGTGCGGCACCTTCAGCGAGGTGTCGCGCACCTCGCGCGCCTTCTCACCGAAGATCGCCCGCAGCAGCCGCTCCTCCGGCGTCAGCTCGGTCTCGCCCTTCGGGGTGACCTTGCCGACCAGGATGTCGCCGGGGACGACGTCGGCGCCGATCCGGATGATCCCGCGCTCGTCGAGGTCGGCCAGGACCTCCTCGGAGACGTTGGGGATGTCGCGGGTGATCTCCTCGGGGCCCAGCTTGGTGTCGCGGGCGTCGACCTCGTGCTCCTCGATGTGGATCGAGGACAGCACGTCGTCCTGCACCAGCCGCTGCGACAGGATGATGGCGTCCTCGTAGTTGTGCCCCTCCCAGGGCATGAACGCCACCAGCAGGTTCTTGCCCAGCGCCATCTCACCGTCGTCGGTGCAGGGCCCGTCGGCGATCACCTGGCCCAGCTCCACCCGCTGGCCCTCGTCCACGATCGGCTTCTGGTTGAAGCAGGTGCCCTGGTTGGACCGCTTGAACTTCGACACCCGGTACGTGGTCCGGGTCCCGTCGTCGTTCATCACGGTCACGTAGTCGGCCGAGACCTCCTCGACCACACCCGCCTTCTCCGCCGTGATCACATCACCCGCGTCGGTCGCGGCACGGTACTCCATACCGGTCCCGACCAGCGGCGCCTCACTGCGCAGCAGCGGCACCGACTGACGCTGCATGTTCGAACCCATCAGCGCACGGTTGGCGTCGTCGTGCTCCAGGAACGGGATCATCGCGGTCGCGACGGACACCATCTGGCGCGGGGAGACGTCCATGAAGTCGACCTCGTCCGGCCGGATCGCCTCGACCTCGCCACCCTTGCGGCGGACGAGCACGCGGTTCTCGGCGAAGGCGCCGTCGGGGTCGATCGGCGTGTTGGCCTGCGCGATGACGTAGCGGTCCTCGACGTCGGCCGTCAGGTACTCGATCTCGTCGGTCACGCGGCCTTCGACGACCTTGCGGTAGGGCGTCTCGATGAAGCCGAAGGGGTTGACGCGGGCGAAGGACGACAGGGACCCCATGAGGCCGATGTTCGGGCCTTCGGGCGTCTCGATCGGGCACATGCGGCCGTAGTGCGACGGGTGGACGTCGCGGACCTCCATACTCGCCCGCTCACGCGACAGGCCGCCCGGCCCCAGCGCGTTCAGGCGGCGCTTGTGGGTGAGGCCGGCCAGGGGGTTGGTCTGGTCCATGAACTGCGACAGCTGGCTGGTGCCGAAGAACTCCTTGATGGAGGCCACCACCGGCCGGATGTTGATCAGCGTCTGCGGCGTGATCGCCTCCACGTCCTGCGTGGTCATCCGCTCACGCACCACCCGCTCCATGCGGGCCAGCCCCAGACGCACCTGGTTCTGGATCAGCTCACCCACCGTGCGCAGCCGCCGGTTGCCGAAGTGGTCGATGTCATCGACCTCGATCGGCACCGCCACACTCCCGAGGGTGGCCTCCTCCTCGCCCGCGTGCAGCCGCACCAGGTACTCGATCGTGGCGACGATGTCGTCCTCGGTCAGCGTCCCCTGGTTCATGTCCAGGTCCAGACCGAGCTTCTTGTTGATCTTGTAACGGCCGACCTTCGCCACGTCGTACCGCTTGGGATTGAAGTACAGGTTCTCCAGCAGCGTCTGCGCCGACTCCCGCGTCGGCGGCTCACCCGGCCGCAGCTTGCGGTAGATGTCCAGCAGCGCGTCATCCTGACCCGAAGTGTGGTCCTTCTCCAGGGTCACATTGATCGACTCATACGAGCCGAACCGCTCCCGGATCCGCGCCTCGTCCCACCCCAGCGCCTTCAGCAGCACCGTCACCGGCTGCTTGCGCTTGCGGTCGATGCGCACACCCACGTTGTCGCGCTTGTCGACCTCGAACTCCAGCCAGGCACCCCGGCTCGGGATCACCCGGCAGCCGTAGATGTCCTTGTCCGACGCCTTGTCCAGCGCACGGTCGAAGTACACCCCGGGCGAACGCGTCAATTGCGACGTCACCACCCGCTCGGTGCCGTTGACGATGAACGTCCCCTTCGGGGTCATGAGCGGGAAGTCGCCCATGAAGACCGTCTGGCTCTTGATCTCACCGGTGGTGTTGTTGATGAACTCCGCCGTGACGAACATCGGGGCGGAGTAGGTCATGTCCTTGTCCTTGCACTCCTCCACGGAGTACTTGGGCGGCTCGAACCGGTGGTCCCGGAACGACAGGGACATGGTCCCGGAGAAGTCCTCGATCGGACTGATCTCTTCGAAGATCTCCTCCAGCCCCGACTGCATCGGGACGTCCCGGCGTCCGGCCTGGCGAGCCGCCTCGACCCGGGCCTTCCAGCGCTCGTTGCCGACCAGCCAGTCGAACGAGTTGGTCTGCAGGGCGAGCAGGTCGGGAACCTCGAGAGGCTCGCGGATGCGTGCGAAAGAGACGCGGCGGGGACCGGCGGGTACGGCGGAAGCGGTGCGCGAGGCTGCCAACAGGGTGTCCTTCCGAGGGCTCGCGGCGGACTGACGGCGCGCACGCCGGACGACATCACGGCCGATACGGAAGGAGGGGATGCCGAAGGACGAGCGCGAGAAGGCAGCATAGAGCAAAATGCAGACAGCTGTCCACGCCTATAAGAATTGTCAACCTTCGATCCCGGATCCAGGATGACATGCCCGTGTCTCCCTCGTCAACCTGGGCACCGAAAAGGCCCCAGAAGAGACATCCATCCATTTCCGAAGGAAGAAGCCGCCCCGGTCAACCCAGAGAGGAGGCATAGCCGAGAACCACCGCCCCGAGAGCGCCGACGCCGAACCAGGCCACCGACCGGCGGGCGGGACGGGGACCGTCGAGAAGGGTCGCGAGTCCGAGCGGCACGAGCGCGACGCACAGGCCCGCCGCGCCGACGATCGACAACGGCGTCGTCCCCTTCAACACTCCCAGCGGCAGAAGCGCCATGAGCGCCAGGGCGAGACAGCGGACCGGGCCGAGCACGCGGGAGCGCCAGGCCCCGGCCGCCAGGACCAGCCAGCCGGCCATGACCGCGAACGAGGCGTACTGGAAGATGTGGAACGACTGATAGGAGGCGGCGACGGCGGCGACGGCCGACCTCCGCCCCTGGGCGTCGACGAGCCCGAAGGCCAGATGGTCCACGCCTGCATGGAACGTGCGGGCGAACAGCCCCACCATGACGAGACCGCCGCCCAACGCCCCCGGCGTCGGCCGGACGGCGCCGATGCGCAGCGCCAAGGCGCTGACAGCCGGCCACAGGGCCACGGTCCCTGCCGCGAAGCAGCTTTAGGACGTCGTCATCAGCACCGGGTACTGGTCGTAGGCGGCCAGTTGGTCGGGGAAGAAGAAGTGGAACCTCGCTCTGAGGAGCACCCCGGACAGCAGGAGGACCGGTCCGAGGAGCAGGGATGTCCCGGCGAGCCACCGTCCCGGGAACGCGAAGCCGACATGTGCCGAAGGCTGGGGTGAAGACATGCCCCACAGGCTGCCCGCGCGGCCCTTTCCAGCGGATCGGCCCGCAACCGACATTCCTCGTTCAGCCCTCTAGGGACTGCGCCCACCGGAATGCCGGCGAAGTCCTCCTCAGGGATGATCCATCCTGGTCCGATGCGGCGGGTGAACTGCGCCGATAACGTGCGTTCCGTGGACGAAGCCGACTTCGAGTCCCGTCAGGCACGCCTGCTGCGCCGGGGCCACCTGCTCGCCCTCGACGTGCTCCTGGCGGTCGCCCTGGTCGCGGTGGACGTGGCGGTCGCGGGGAACATGCTCAAGGACCGGCCGGACTTCACCCCGCTCTTCCAGGTCTCCTGCCTGGTGGCGGTCGCGCTGGGCTCGGTCGTGGCCGTCCGGCGGCTGTGGCCGTTGCGCGCGTTGGCGACCGCGGTGGCCGTGTCGTCGGTCGCCGCCGCGGCCGGCGTCCTGTGGGATCCGTTCGCGGCGACCGCACTCGCGCTTGGCGCCGTCGCGTCCGTCGCGCCCCCGCAGCGGTCGGCGCGCGCGCTGGGCTGGTGCGCGGCAACCGCGACCGCCGCCGCGACGATCGCGCAGGTCGTCCACCCCCGGTACGGCCTGGCGGCCGCCGCCGGCTGGACGGTGGCCGCTTGGCTGCTGTCCGCCGGTGCCTGGCTGCTCGGCCATCTGCTGCGGCGTCGCAGGTGGAACGCCGTGTGCGCGCAGGAGCAGCGGGCGCGCCGGATCCAGACGGACGAGCGGCTGCGCATCGCCCGCGAACTGCACGACGTGGTCACGCACGGCATGGGCCTGATCGCCGTCAAGGCGGGGGTCGCCAACCACATCGCCGAGGCGCGTCCCGAGCAGGCCCGCCAGGCGCTGCAGGTCATCGAGGCGACCAGCCGCGAGTCCCTGGCCGAGATGCGGCGCCTGCTCCAGATGCTGCGCCGTGACGAAGCGCCGGGAACCGATCTCACCCGGCCGGACGTCGACGGCCTGGAGGATCTGGCCGAGCGGGTCCGGGCCGCCGGGGTGGAGGTCGAGCTGGTGGTGTCCGGTGAATACGATCTTCCCGAAGCGCTGCGGCTCACCGTCTACCGGATCGTGCAGGAGGCCCTCACCAACGTGGTCAAGCATGCGGCGCCGACCCGTTGCCGGGCCACCGTGGACGTCTCGTCCCACCAGGTGCGGATCCTGGTGGTGGACGACGGCCCTGTCCGCCCGGGCCCCGAGCCGGGCCCCGGTGGGCACGGACTGGTCGGGATGCGGGAACGCGCCGCGATGTACGGCGGCTCCTTCAGCGCCCAGCCCCGTCCCGAGGGCGGCTTCGCGGTCGCGGCCACGCTTCCGCGCTCCCAGGGCGGCGGCGGGTGACCGAACCGATCCGCGTCCTGGTCGCCGACGACCAGGCCCTGCTGCGCGGCAGCTTCCGCGCCCTCATCGAGACCACCCCCGACCTGACCGCGGTCGGCGAGGCCGCCACCGGGGCCGAGGCCGTCGAACTCGCCCGCGCCCTGCGGCCCGACGTCGTCCTGATGGACGTGCGCATGCCCCACCTGGACGGCATCGAGGCCACCCGCCGGATCCACCGGGCCGCCGGCACCGAGGAAGTCCGGGTCCTCATGCTGACGATGTTCGACCTGGACGCCCACGTCTTCGCGGCCCTGCGCGCGGGCGCCGCCGGCTTCCTGCTCAAGGACACCCCGCCCGCCGACCTGCTCAACGCCATCCGCGTCGTCGCCGGCGGCGAGGCCCTCCTGGCCCCCGCGGTGACCCGCCGCCTCATCGCCGAGTTCACCCGCCAGGCCCTGCCCGCGCACCCGCTCCCCCGCGCCCTCGACGGCGTCACCGACCGGGAGCGCGAGGTCCTCACCCTGGTCGCCCGCGGCTTGTCCAACACCGAGATCGCCGACCACCTGCACCTGAGCCTGGCCACCGTGAAGACCTACATCGGCCGCCTGCTCGCCAAGCTCCAGGCCCGCGACCGCGCCCAACTGGTGATCATCGCCTACGAGACCGGCCTGGTCGCCCCCGCGCCCTAGCCGGGGCGAACGGACTCGGGGGGCGTTCAGGCGGGGATCGAGGTCTCGCGGCGGGGTGCGGGGCGGGCGGAGCGGCCGAGGCCGGGGATCAGGACCGCGGCGACGACCAGGTGCATCCCCGCCAGGACCGCCATGGAGGCGCCGTCGGCGGCGCCGCCGAGCGGTCCGATCATCGACAGGACGAGAACGGCCGCGGCGACCGTGGTCCATGCGCGTCCCGGGCGGGCGGTCGCCCGCTCCAGCACCGCGAGCAGGCCCCAGGCCGCCAGACCCACGATCAGGCTGGCCCCGACGACCGGGCCCGCGCCGACCGGCCGCACCTCCCCGCCCGTCTCGGCGGCCAGGTCGAGCCCGGCCACCGGGCCGGCCGCCGCCCACAGCGCGAGCGCGGCGGCCGCCCCTCCCGCGACGGTCAGCGCTCGCCGTGCGGTGTTCCCTCCGGACATGTGTTTCTCCCTTCGTAGCGGCTGGTGCATGTCCGGCAGCGTCGCCGCGACGGCGGTCCCGGCGCATCGGCCGCGCGGCGAGGGCCGGTCCGCCCGCGGTACGGGCGGGCACCGACTTTGGTAGGTGTCGGCGCCGGGAGCACGCGGTTAGCCTCGGTCCGGTGAACGAGACGTTCGACCGGGCGGGGCTCGACGCACGGCGCCTGCTGCGCGGTGCGGCGATCCTCGCCGTGGTGGCGGGCGCCCTGACCGCGCTGACGGTCTGGGGCCGTGTCAGCGCGCAGGCGGCGGGCGCCGCCCTGGCCCTCGACATCGCGGTCGCCCTGGCGAGCTGGCTGCTGACGCCGCTGCTGATGTGGCGCCCGGTCGGCGCCGCTGTGGCGCTGACCGCGCTGGCGGCACTGTCCCCCACCGCCACTCCGGCGGCGAGCATGGGCGCGTTGCAGGTCGCGCACCGGCGTCCGTTCCGGACCGCGGCGCTGGTCGGCGCGGCGGGCGTCGCGGCGCACGTCGTACAGGGGCTCTGGCGGCCGAACCGGGGGATCTCCTTCAGCTGGTGGCTGCTGCTCGTCGCCGTCGGCTACGGCGCGGTGATCGGGTGGGGCGCGCTGGCGCGGGCGCGCCGGGAGCTGCTGGAGTCGCTGCGCGAGCGGGCCCGCCGCGCCGAGGCCGAGCAGGGCCGCCGGGTGGCCGAGGCCCGCATGGCGGAGCGGACCCGGATCGCCCGGGAGATGCACGACGTGCTCGCCCACCGGCTGTCGCTGCTGGCGACCTACGCGGGCGCGCTGGAGTACCGGCCGGACGCCCCGCCGGAGAAGCTGTCGCAGGCGGCGGGAGTGATCCGCGCCGGGGTGCACCAGGCGCTCGAGGAGCTGCGCGAGGTGATCCTGCTGCTGCGCGCCGAGGACGACGCGGTCGCGGAGGGCCGGCCCCAGCCCGTCCTGGGGGACGTGGTCCGGCTGGTGGAGGAGTCGCGCGACGCGGGCGGGCAGGTGGAGCTGCGGGACGAGACGGTCGAGGCGTCCGCGCTGCCGGCGGCGGCCGGGCGCACCGCGTACCGGGTCGTGCAGGAGGGGCTGACCAACGCCCGCAAGCACGCGGGGGGACGTCCCGTCCGGGTGGTGCTGGAGGGGCGGCCGGGCTCCCGGCTCGTGGTCGACATCCGCAACCCGCTGCCCGAGGACGGCGCGGAGCCGCTCGCGCCCGGCAGCGGCACGGGACTGGTCGGGCTGACCGAGCGCGTCCGGCTGGCCGGCGGGCGGCTCGACCACCAGGCCGCGGAGGGCGAGTTCCGGCTGCGCGCCTGGCTACCATGGCCCGCGTGAGCCGCCCCCTGCGCGTCCTGATCGTGGACGACGACGCACTCGTCCGCGCCGGGCTGTCGATGATGCTGGACGGGGCGGGCGGGATCACCGTCGCCGGCGAGGCGGCCGACGGCGACGAGGTGCCCGCGGCCGCCGACGCGCACGCCCCCGACGTCGTGCTGATGGACCTGCGGATGCCGCGCGTGGACGGCATCACCGCGACCCGCAGGCTGCGGGCCCGGCCGAACCCGCCGGAGGTCATCGTGCTGACGACCTTCGACTCCGACGAGAACATCCTGCACGCGCTGCGCGCGGGCGCCAGCGGGTTCCTGCTGAAGGACACCCCGCCGGACCGGATCGTCCACGCCGTCCGGCAGGTCGCCGGCGGCGACCCGATCCTGTCGCCGGGCATCACCCGCCGCCTCATGGACCGCGCGGCGGTGGAGGCCGGCGCCTACCAGCGCGCCCGCGAGGCGCTCGCCCGGCTGAGCCCCCGCGAGAACGAGGTGGTCCTCGCCGTCGCCCGCGGGCGCTCCAACGCCGACATCGCGGCGGAGCTGTTCATGAGCGTGGCCACGGTCAAGGCGCACGTCTCCAGCGTGCTGACCAAGCTCGACCTGGACAACCGCACCCAGATCGCGCTGCTGGCCCACGACGCGGGCCTCGCCTGACCCTCCCGCGCGCCCCTGCTCTTGCGCGCCGCCGCGTCCCGTGCCAATCTTGGAACGACCATTCCAAGATTGGAGGTGCGGGCGATGCCGGACGTCAGGCATTTCGATCCCGACGCCGTCCTGGACCAGGCGGTGCGGCTGTTCTGGCGGCGCGGCGCGGCCGCGACGGGCATCG
Source organism: Actinomadura sp. NPDC000600 (assembly GCF_040492135.1). Taxonomy (NCBI): domain Bacteria; kingdom Bacillati; phylum Actinomycetota; class Actinomycetes; order Streptosporangiales; family Thermomonosporaceae; genus Actinomadura; species Actinomadura sp. NPDC000600. The sequence goes on along the minus strand of NZ_JBEUPD010000044.1, from coordinate 42,414 downwards.
CCGAGGTGGTGTCCGAGACCGGGGTCAGCCGTTCCAGCCTGTACGGGACGTTCGGCGGCAAGCGGGACCTGTACCTGGCGGCGCTGCGCCGCTACGTCGACCGGCAGTCGCGTCCGGTGTTCGACCGGCTCGCCGCCGACGGGCGGGGCCTGCCGGGCATCGCCGCGTTCTTCGACGGGCTCATCACCGCGCGGTGCTCCGGCGAGTACGCGCGCTGGGGCTGCATGGTGTCCAACGCCCACGCCGCGCAGGACGCGGGCGACGCCGACGAACGCGAGGTGCTGGACGCCCACCACGAGGCCCTATGCGACGCCATGCGCGCCGCCCTCCTCGCTGCACGCGACCACGGGCAGCTGCGCGGCGACCTGGACGTGCCCTCCACCGCGCGGATGCTGGCGCTGCTCGCCTACGGGGTGAACGTGCGCTCGCGCGCCGGCGCCGACCCCGGCGAGCTGTCGGCCACGGTCGACGCCGCCCTCCGCCCCCTCTCGCCCGCTCCCCCGCCCCTCTGAGGAGATGACCATGGCCGAGTTCACCGTCTACGACGAGACCGACGCCCCCGCCGAGGCCCGCCCGCAGCTGGAGGCCGCCAAGAAGCGCATGGGGTTCGTCACCACGCTGAACGGCGTGATGGCCGAGTCGCCGGAGCTGCTCGCCGGATACAACGCCCTGTCGGAGCAGTTCACCCGGTCCTCGCTGCCGCGGAACGCCAAGCACGTCGTGCTGATCACCGCCAGCGTGCTGAACGGCTGCGAGTACTGCGTGGCCGCCCATTCCACGATGGCGCTGCGGACCCGCGTCCCCGCCGAGGTCGTGGACGCGCTGCGCGCCGGCCAGGCGTTGGACGACCCCGCGCTGGAGGCCGTCCGCCGCCTCACCAGCGCCGTGGTCGTGCGGCGCGGCTGGGTGGACGAGGCGGAGGTGGAGGCGTTCCTGGCCGCCGGCCACACCCGCCGCCACGTCCTGGACATCGTCCTCGGCGTCGGCATGAAGACCCTGTCCAACTACACCAACCACCTCGCCCACACGCCGCTCGACCCGGCCTGGAAGGAGCAGGAGTGGACGGCTCCCTCCTGACCCCTCACACCGCGGCGTGCCGGGGCTCCGCTTCCCCGGCAGCCGCGGGCGCGGCCGTCCGGGCCGTGCCGCGCGCCGAGGCCGCCACCAGGACGGCGAGCCCGGCGAAGATCGCGGCGGCGATGGCACCGGTGACGTGCAGGCCCGCGGTGAACGCGGCGTGGGCGGAGCGCAGCAGCTCCTCCGCCGGACCGGACGGCAGGTCGCCGGCGGCGGCGACCGCGCCGGCCAGGGTCTTGGCCGCGGGCCCCGCGACGCTGTCCATCCGGGCCTGGTAGACGCTTGCGCCGACCACGCCGATGACCGCCAGGCCCAGCGATCCGCCGAGGTAGTTGCCCGTCTCCGACATCGACGCCGCCGAGCCCGCGCGCTCGGGCGGGACGGACCCGACCACCAGGCCGGTCCCCAGCGCGAACAGCGGACCGGTGCCGAGGGCCAGGACGGTGACGCCGGTGATGACGGCCGCGAGCCCGTCCGACACCGCCAGCGGGACGCAGCCCGCGGCCGACAACGCCAGCCCGGAGGCGATCGCGGTGGCGGGCCGGAGCCTCTTGGCCAGCGCGGGCGCCGCCATCGTCCCGGCCGCGACGCCCAGGCCCATCGGCGCGAACAGCACGGCCGAGGCCAGCGGCGAGTACCCCAGCACGCCCTGGAGGTACTGGGTCGCCATCAGGCCCGTCCCCGCCATGGCGACGCCCGCGAGAACCAGGGACACCAGGACGGCGCTGAAGGCGCGGCCGCGCAGCAGCCGCAGGTCCAGCAGCGGGTGGTCGAGCCTGAGCTGGCGCCGGACGAACACGGCCCCGACGGCCGCCCCGGCGGCGATCGCCGCGACCGGGACGACCCCGCCGCCGCCGTCGGCCAGCGCCAGCTGCTTCATCCCGTACACCATCGGCAGCACGGCGCCCAGGGAGAGCCCGACGCTGAGCTTGTCGACACGTCCGGCCGTCCGGTCCCGGAACTCCGGCAGCAGGAACGGGCCGGCCACCAGCACCAGCGCCATGACCGGCACCGCGGCCAGGAACACCGACCCCCACCAGAAGCGCTGGAGCAGCAGCCCGGCCAGCACCGGGCCGAACGCGCCGCCCGCGAACTGGCAGGTGGCCCAGATCGCGATGGCCTTCCCGCGCTCGCGCTCGTCGCGGAAGATGTTGGTGATCAGCGCCAGCGTCGAGGGCACCAGCGTCGCGCCCGCCACGCCCAGCAGCGCCCGGGCGGCGATCAGCGTGCCCGGGTCGGGGGCGTAGGCGGCGACGACCGACAGGACGGCGAACGCGCCGGCCCCGGCGAACAGCAGGCGGCGCCGGCCGATCCGGTCCCCCAGCGTCCCCATGGCGATCACGAATCCGGCGACCATGAACCCGTAGGCGTCGCTGATCCACAGCTGCTCGGTGCCGCTCGCGCCCAGGTCGGCGCTCAGCCGCGGCAGCGCCAGCAGCAGCGCCGTGATGTCCATGGCCAGCAGCAGCGACGGCAGCACCAGCACGGCCAGCGCGAGCCACCCGCGCTTCCCTGCGGGCTCTGCCACGGCGTCCTGCCCCTCGTGCTCCATATCCTTCCACCCCTCCAGTGAGACCCGATGTCACGGATGGGTCGGAGCGGGTGCGAGGTTCTCTACATCGGCCCCCGAGAAAGAATGGGAACGTGTGTCGAAAGCGGCCGAGCGGCTCCGACGTCTCCTGCACGAGGCGCCGCGGAGGCGCCGGACCGAAGGGGAGACCATCGTGAAGTACATGCTCATGCTGTACGCGTCGCAGCGGGACTACGACGAGATGGCGGGCAAGGTGCCCCAGGAGGAGGCCGTCTGGTCCGCCGAGGACCTCGCCGCGATGCACGCGTTCATGGAGAAGTTCAACCAGGACCTGGTCGAGTCCGGGGAGTTCGTGGACGCCCAGGGCCTGGACGCGCCCGTCCACGCCCGCCGGTTCCACAGCGGGGAGGAAGGGGGAGCGCCGACCGTGACCGACGGGCCCTTCCCCGAGACCGCGGAGGTGCTCGCCGGGTACACCGTCATCGAGTGCGACGGCTTCGACCGCGCCTCGGAGATCGCCGCCCGGCTCGCGCGCTGCCCGGTCCCGGAGGCGGCGCGGGCCCGGTCGTACGCGGACCTGCGGCCGATCGTCGACGGGCGCGCCGACCTGGAGCCGTGACCGCGCCGCCGGAGGGGGCCTGGGACCTGCTGCGCCCGCTGGCGCCGCAGGTCCTCGGCGCGCTGGTCCGCCGGTACGGGCACTTCGACACCGCTGAGGACGCCGTCCAGGAGGCGTTGATGGCCGCGGCGTCGCAGTGGCCGGAGCAGGGGGTCCCGGCCGATCCGCGCGCCTGGCTGATCACGGTGGCGGCCCGCCGCCTGACCGACCTGCTGCGCGCCGAGCAGGCGCGCCGCCGCCGTGAGGACGCCCTGGCCGCCTGGACGCCGCCGGACGCCTGGCTCGCCCCCGCCGCCGACCGCCCGCCGCCGGGCGGCGACGACACCCTGATCCTGCTGTTCATGTGCTGCCACCCGGTCCTGTCGCCGGACCTGCGGATCGCGCTCACCCTCCGCTCGGTCGGCGGCCTGACCACGGCCGAGATCGCCCGCGCGTTCTTCGTCCCCGAGTCGACCATGGGGCAGCGCGTCAGCCGCGCGAAGCGGCGCGTGCGCGACAGCGGCGTCCCGTTCCGGATGCCCGCCGCGGACGAGCGTCCCGGACGGGTCGCCGCAGTCCTGCGCGTCCTCTACCTGATCTTCACCGAGGGGTACGCGAGCACGGCCGGGCGGCACCTGTACCGGGGCGAACTGGCGACCGAGGCGATCCGGCTGGCCAGGATCGCGCACCGGCTGCTGCCCGGCGACGCCGAGGCGGCGGGGCTGCTCGCGCTCATGCTGCTCACCGACGCGCGCCGGCCCGCCCGCACGGACCCGGCCGGCGACCTCGTCCCGCTCGCCGAGCAGGACCGGAACCTGTGGAACGCCGGGTACATCGCCGAGGGCACCGCGCTGCTCGCGGAGACGCTGCCGCGCGGGCCCGCCGGCCCCTACCAGGTGCAGGCCGCGATCGCCGCACTGCACGACGAGGCCCCGACCGCGCGGGAGACCGACTGGCCGCAGATCGCCGCCCTCTACGAGGTGCTGCTGGAGCTGGAGCCCAACCCGATGGCGGCGCTCAACCACGCCGTGGCCGTGGCGATGGCCCGCGGGCCGGCCGCCGGGCTCGCCCTGCTGGAGGACCTGCGGGCCGACAAGCGGATCGCCGGGCATCACCGCCTGCACGCCGTCCGCGCCCATCTGCTGGAGATGTCGGGCGACACCGCCGCCGCGCGTGCGTGCTACCTCGCGGCGGCCGAGGCCACCCGCAGCCTCACCGAGCGCCGCTACCTCAACGCCCGCGCCGCCCGCCTGACGGACACACCCGGCTGACGGGCGCGGTGCGGGTCCTGCCGAGCGCGGCGCGGGAGAGGCCCTCGACGCAGCGCGTGATCGGCGTCCCGGGGCTTCAGGCAGGTGACGAGCCCCGAAGGCGGGTCACCACCTGCGGGGGCAGGTGCCGCGCGAGCTCTTCGAGGAGGCTCACGGTCTCGGCGACCCGCTGCGGGTCGTCGGTGTCCAGGGCCACCGCGAGCGCCGCGGCGATGGAGCCGGCCCTGACCTCCTCCACCCTGGCGGAGGGCCGGGACGCGGGGTGGATGCGGACCCGCCGCCGGTCGTCGGGATCGGGCTCGGTGTCGACGGCGCCCACGCCGCGAAGCCGGGCGACCGCCGCCGACACCGCGCTCTGCGGAAGACCGGTACGCGCGGCGATCTCTCCGACGGCGCTGCCGGGGTGTGCGCGCACGTCGCTCGCGACGATCAGGACGGTGCGGACGCTGGTGGAGTGCCGGCCGATGCCCTCGGTGGGCAGGGCCTCCTCGCCGATCTTCATCAGGGTCCGCCCCAGCAGGAAAAGCTCGACTCCGTCCATGCGGCCAACTTACATCGAACCTGATACATCAATCTTGATGTATCAAGTTTGATGCTTTATGGTTGGCCTCACCCGGGCGGAGACGCCCGCCCGACCGAGAGGACTCCCGATGGCCACCGCCACGACACCGCCCGCCGCGACGGGCATGCTCCGGACCGACGGCGCCCGGATCCACTACGAGGTGCGCGGCACCGGCCCGATGCTGCTGATCTCCCAGAGCGGCGAGGGGGACGCCGGGCGCAGCGCGGACCTGGTCGACCGGCTCGTCGCCGACTACACCGTGGTGACCTACGACCGCCGCGGCCTGTCGCGCAGCGTGCTGGACGACCCGTCCCGGGGAGCGAGCCTGGCCGACCACGCCGACGACGTCCACCGCCTGCTGGCCGGACTGACGGACGAACCGGCGCTCATGCTGGGGTGCAGCCTGGGCGCATCCATCGGGTTCCACGTGGCCGTGGACCACCCCGGCCAGATCGGCACGCTCGTCGCCCACGAACCCGTCACCCCGCGGCTGCTGCCCGCCGACCAGCGGGCATGCCATGAGCGGGAACTGGCGCACATCCAGGAGGTCCACCGCCGCGACGGGCTGGCCGCCACGTTCGAGCTGATCGCCGGTGTGCTGGGCATCGACCCCGCCGCGCCCGACGCCGAGCCCGGCGTCACCCGCGCGCCCATGACGCCCCAGCGGGCGCGCAACTTCGACTTCTTCGTCGAGCACGACTTCACCGCGGTCATCGACGACACCCTCGACGTCGCCGCGCTGGCCGGCGTCTCGACCCGGATCGTCCCGGCCGTGGGGCGCACGACTCCGCGCACCGTCTTCGACAACGAGTGCGCCTTCGCGCTGGCCGCCCTGCTCGGCACGGAGCCGCACGAGTTCCCCGGCGGCCACAACGGCAACACCACCCACCCCCGCGCTTATGCCGCGGCCCTGCGTGCGGCCCTCAACGTCCGCTGATGGGCGGGACGGGGTCAGGGTGCCGGTGCGGCCGTCAGGGCGCCTGCTCGGGCGGCGGCGCAGGCGGCCGCGGCGGCACGGTCGGCGGCCTGCCCGCCGATCGGCTCGCCGGTGATGAACAGCCGGTAGTACAGCGGCGCGACGGCCGACCGGACGACCTCGACCGGGTCCGTGGCCGCGGGGACCTCGCCGCGCTCGACGGCCCGCCGGACGATGACGGCGGCCTGCTCGTGGCGGTGCGCGAAGAACGCGTGCAGGGAGCGGGCGGCGTCGCCGCTCTGCGCGGCGGCCAGCACGAACGCGCGGGCGATCGGACCCTCGACGGGGTCGGCGAAGTTCTCCGCGACGAGCCGGACGAGGCCCCGCAGATCACCCGCGAGGGACCCGGTGTCGGGGATCGGCCAGGGCTCGGCGGCGGCGAGGTCGAGGGCGTCGGCGATGAGGCCGTCGGCGCTCCCCCAGCGCCGGTAGACGGTGGTCTTGTGCACGCCGGAGCGGGCCGCCACCCCTTCGACGGTGAGCCCCTGGTAGCCGCGCTCGGACAGCTCGGCGAGCGTCGCCCCGCGGACGGCGTCGCGCACCCGCGCGGTGCGTCCGCCGGGGCGGACGGTCCCGGGTCCGGGCGCGGTCACCGCGCGGTCCGGCGGTCCCGGCTGGTCTCCATGATCCCGATCGTAACGCAACTCATGTTGCGTTAACTTCGTCTCCGGACGGAAACAGCAGTGGAGGGACGAGGGGGGACCATTCATGTCAGAGGGTTCACACACCACGATGAAGCAGTTCACGGTGTCCGGCCCGGACGCGGGACCGTACGGCGTCACCGCGGGACCGGACGGCGCGCTGTGGTGCACGCTCGTCCACGAGGGCCGGATCGCCCGGATGACGCCGGACGGGGACCTCACCGTCCACGGGCCCGTCCCCGCCGGACCGATGATCATCACGGCGGGCCCGGACGGCGCGCTGTGGTTCACCGCGTTCCACGGCCACGCGATCGGCCGGATCACCACCGCGGGCGAGGTCACGCGGTTCGCCGTGCCCGAGGGTTGGGGGCCGTGCGGCATCGCGGCCGGGCCGGACGGCGCGCTGTGGTTCACCCGCATGCACGCCGGCGGCATCGGCCGGATCACCGTGGACGGCCAGGTCAGTGCCTTTCCGGTGCCGGGAGAGGGCACGATGCCCTCGATGATCGCGGCGGGCCCGGACGAGGCCCTGTGGTTCACCCTCAACCAGGGCAACGCCATCGGACGGATCACACTGGACGGGGAGGTCGCCGTCCACCCGCTGCCCACCGAGGGCTCCGCACCGGTCGGCATCACCGCCGGGCCGGACGGCGCGCTCTGGTTCACCGGCATCGGCGCCGGGCACATCGGGCAGATCACCACGGACGGGAAGGTGACCGAGTACCCGCTGCCCGACCGGGCCGCACGCCCGCACGCCATCGTCGCCGGGCCGGACGACGCCCTGTGGTTCACCGAGTGGGGCACCGCCCACGTCGGCCGCATCGGCTCCGACGGCCGCGTCGACGAGCACCCGCTGCCGACGCCCGGATCCGAGCCGCACGGCATCGCGGTCGGCCCCGACGGCGCCCTGTGGGTGGCGCTGGAGACCGGCGCGCTCGCCCGCGTCGCCGTCGCCTGACGCGCCCCTCGGGAACGGCACGGTTCGAGCCGCGCCGAAACGTCCGGGGGCGACCGTGGCGGTATGGATTCCACCACGCAAGCGACCGGGGTCCCCTGCGCCGCGGAGGCCGGCCCCGAGCCCCGGCGCGGCGCGATGCTCGCGATCCTGTGCGCCGGGATGTTCCTGGTGCTGCTGGACGTGACGATCGTCAACGTCGCGCTCCCCGGCATCGGCCGGGCGCTCGGCACCGGGCTGCCCGGGCTGCAGGGGGTCGTGGACGGGTACGCGGTCGCGATCGCCGGGCTGCTGCTGGGCGGCGGCGCCCTCGGCGACCGGATCGGGCACCGCCGGCTGACGCTCACCGGATTCGCGCTGTTCGGGCTGGCCTCGCTGGCCTGCGGGGCCGCGCCCGCCGCCGGCCCGCTCATCGCCGCACGCGTCGCGCAGGGAGCGGGCGCCGCGCTGCTGCTGCCCGGCAGCCTCGCCCTGATCACCGCGCTCTACCCGGGACGCGCCGAGCAGGCGCGCGCCCTCGGGGTGTGGGCGGGCATCTCGTCCACGGCGCTGCCGGCGGGGCCGCTGCTGGGCGGGCTGCTGGTCGACACGATCGGCTGGCGGTGGATCTTCCTGCTGAACGTGCCGATCACCGCGGCCGCGATCACCGGCGTCCTGGCGCTGGTCCGCGAGCCCGGGCGGCGGCGGGCGGCGGCCGCGCTGGACCGCGCCGGGATGGCGCTCGCACCGCTCACCCTGGGCGGACTGGTCTGGACGGTCATCGCCGCGGGCCACGGCCACCGGGACGGCGCCGCCGTCGCCGCCGTCCTCACCCTGGCCGCGGGAGCGGCGTTCGTCCTGGCCGAGCGGCGCGCGGCGGCGCCGATGGTGCCGGGCGGGCTGCTGCGGGCCCCGGCGTTCCTGGGCGCCGGCGGGATCGCGCTCATCATGAACCTGGTCACCAACGGGGTGCTGTTCGTGGCGACGCTGCGGCTGCAGCAGGCCGGGCACCGCTCCGCGCTGCTGGCCGGGGCGATGCTGCTGCCGATGGCCGCGCCGCTGGCGGTCCTGGCGCCGGTGAGCGGGCGCCTCACCGCCCGGTTCGGGACGCGGGTGCCGCTCGCCGCGGGCGCCGCCGTCGCGGCGGCCGGGTGCCTGTCCCTGGTCGGCGCCGGCCCCGGCGGCGGCTACGCGGCGCTGCTCCCGGCGCTGCTCGGCATCGGGATCGGGGACGGCCTGGTCGTCACCGCCGTGGTCGCCGCCGCGATGCGCGCCGTCCCCCCGGCGCACGCCGGGCTGGCGGGCGGGTTCAACAACACCGCCCGGCAGGTCGGGACGGCGCTCGGCGTCGCGGTGTACGGGGCGGTCGCGGGGCCCGCGACCCATCCGGCGTTCGCCTCCGGCCTGCACGTCCTGGCCTGGGCGAGCGTGGCGCTGTGGCTCGCCGCGCTGGCCCTCACCCGCGTCGTCCCGGCCCGCTGACGGACCGAAAACCGGTTGGCAGGACCGGCCGCCCGGCCCTAGAACGGTCGGCATGCTTCGCAAGTACCCCCGGACCCGGCACATCGCGGGATCCCGGCTCCAACCGGGCGACCACGATCTGGCCGCCGTGCCGTTCGAGTCGATCGCCGGGCGGTACCTGGTGGTGGAGGAGAAGCTCGACGGCGCCAACGCCGGCATCAGCTTCACCTCCGCCGGCGAGCTGCGGTTGCAGAGCCGCGGCCACTACCTGACCGGCGGGCCGCGCGAGCGCCAGTTCGGGCCGCTGAAGGCGTGGGCGGCGTCGGTCCAGCACGTCCTGCGCGAGCGCCTGCGGGACCGCTACGTCCTGTACGGCGAGTGGCTGTACGCCAAGCACACCGTCTTCTACGACGCGCTCCCCCACTACTTCTGCGAGTTCGACGTCCTCGACCAGGAGGACGGGACGTTCCTGTCGACCGAGGCGCGCCGCGAGCTGCTCGCCGGGACGCCGGTGGTGTCGGTGCCCGTCCTGCACGAGGGCCCGCTGCCGGATCTGGCCGCGCTGACGAGCCTCACCGGCCCCTCCACCTGCCGCACCCCGCGGTGGCGGGACGCGCTGCGCGCGGCGGCCGAGGCCGGCGGCGCCGACCCCGACCGCGTCGCCGCGGAGACCGACGCCTCTGAGGAGATGGAGGGCCTGTACATCAAGGTGGAGGAGGACGGGAGGACCGTCGACCGCTACAAGTGGGTCCGGCCGAGCTTCCTGAACGCGATCCTCGACTCCGGCACCCACTGGCAGGACCGCCCCATCGTCGCCAACGGCCTGGCCGACCCGGAGGTGCTGTATGCAGGTGTTTGAGGAGCTCTGCCCGGCGCCGCCGCACTGGACCGTCCCGTGGGACCGGATCCGGGAGGCCTTCTCCTGGGTGCGCGACATGGCGGACGTCCCGCAGGACGCCGTCTACCACGGCGAAGGCGACGTCGAGACCCACACCCGGATGGCGTGCGAGGCGCTGGCTTCGCTGCCGCAGTGGCGCGCACGCCCGCCGCAGGAGCGGGTCCGGCTGTTCACCGCCGTGTTGATGCACGACATCGCCAAGCCGCACTGCACCGCCCTCGACGACGACGGCCGCATCACCGCGCGCGGCCACTCCCGCCGCGGCGACCTCATGGTGCGGCGCATCCTGTGGGAGCTGGGCGCGCCGGTCGCCTGGCGCGAGCACGTCGCGGCGCTGATCCGCCACCACCAGGTCCCGTTCTGGGCGCTGGAGCGCCCCGACCTGCGGCAGATCGCGTTCCGCGTCAGCCTGCTGGCCCGCAACGACGACCTGGTGCTGCTGGCCTGCGCCGACATCCTCGGCCGGATCTGCCCCGACACCGAGGAGCTGCTGGACAACGTCGCCCTGTACGGGGAGTACTGCGCCGAGCAGGGCTGCCTGGACGGACCGCGCGCGTTCCCCTCAGACCACGCGCGGTTCTGGTACTTCCGCAAGCCCGACCGCGATCCCGCCTACGCCGCCTACGACGACACGCGCTGCACCGTGACCGTCCTGTCCGGGCTGCCGGGCGCCGGAAAAGACCACTGGATCGCCGCCCACCGCCCGGACGTGCCCGTCGTCAGCCTCGACCGGCTCCGCGCCGAGATGGGCGTCGACCCGGCCGGCGACCAGCGCGCCGTGGCGGCCGCCGCGCACGAGCTGGCCCGCGGGCACCTGCGCGCCGGGCGGTCGTTCGTGTGGAACGCCACCAACGTGTCCCGGCAGCAGCGCGAGCTGTGCACCGGCCTCATCGCCGGCTACCGGGGGCGGGTCGAGGTCGTCGCGCTGGAGGCGCCGCCGCGGGTGCTGCGGGACCGCAACCGGGCCCGCACCTCCCCCGTCCCGGACCCGGTCATCGACCGGCTCGTGCGCCGGTGGGAGACCCCCGATCCGACCGAGGCGCACCGCGTCGACTGGCTCACCACGGCGTGAGCCGCTGACCGGGCACGTCGGTCAGGCCCGGACCCCGCCCGCTCACCGCGTGTCGGGACGCGGCCACGTTTAGCCCATGCGCACAGGGAACGCCCATTTCCAGGGTTCGAACACGTGGAGGGGGCCTGGAGGCATGAGCATCGTGCGGCAGCAACACGACGGCGACGGCCAGGCCGGGACGATGGGCGCGCACCGGCAGGACATGGGACGCGCCCCGGAGTTCCGCGCCGAGCGCCACGAGGCGGGAACGGGCGAGCTGGTCCGGCAGGCCGCACAGCAGGTCTCGGATCTGATGCGGGCCGAGCTGCGCCTGGCCGTGGCCGAGCTGAAGGACAAGGGCCGGCACGCCGGCACCGGCGCCGGGCTGTTCGGCGGCGCCGCGCTTGTCGCGCTCTACGGCGTGGCCGTGCTGCTGGCGGCGGCGGTGGCCGCGATCGCGCTGGCGCTGCCGGTGTGGGCGGCCGCGCTGATCATCGGCGGTTTCCTGCTGGTGGTGGCGGGCGTGCTGGCGCTGATGGGCCGGGCGCAGGCGAGGCGGGCCACACCGGCCAAGCCCGAGCAGGCCATGAACGAGGCCAAGCAGGCCGTGGCCGAACTGAAGGAGAGGGCGACGCACCGATGACGATGCAGGGCAAGCACGGCGCCGCGGCAGGCACCGAGGAACTGCGTCAGGAGGTCGACCGGGCTCGGCACGAGCTCGGGGAGACGGTGGAGCAGCTCGCCGCCAAGGCCGACGTGAAGGCCATGGCGCGGGAGAAGGTCGAGCAGGCGCGCGACCGGGCCCGCGACGCCGCGGCGTCGGCGTGGGAGGCCGCGGGCTCGGAGAAGAACAAGGCCAGGGCGCGCCAGGGCGGCGTGATCGTGGTGTCGGCCGGGGCGCTCGCCCTCGGCGCGGTGTGGATGCGCCGCCGCCGCGGGTCGTCGCAGGCGCGGCTGGGACGCGGCCGGAAAACGTCGATGCTGATGAAGGCCCCGACGCGGAGGAAAAGCCCGGTACGGATGAAGGCCCCGGTGCGGGTGCGGATGCGCGCCGGGCAGAAGCACGCCGTCATGGTGCGCCGGCACGGTCGGCGCTGAGTGGCCGGGAAGAAGGGAGTCATGCGCAGACGACCCGGCGCCCCCACCGATCTGCCCGCGCGGTCGTGGTGGGAGACGCTCAAGCGCACCCTCAAGGAGTTCCAGAACGACAACCTGGGCGACCTGGCCGCCGCGCTCACCTACTACTCCATCCTGTCGATCTTCCCGGCGATCCTGGTGGTGGTGTCGCTGGTGGGGCTGGCCGGGCAGTCGGCCACCGAGTCCCTCGTCCAGAACGTCGGGAGCCTGGCGCCGGGCGCCGTCCGCGACCTGCTCGTCAGCTCGATCAGGCAGCTCGAGGGCAACGCCGGAGGCGCGAGCATCGCGGCGGTGCTCGGCCTCGCGGCCGCGGTGTGGTCGTCGTCGGGCTACGTCGGGGCGTTCATGCGCGCCTCCAACGTCGTCTACGACATCCCCGAGGGGCGCCCGTTCTGGAAGACCGTGCCGCTCCGGATCGCGGTCACGCTGGTGACGCTGGTGCTGCTGTCGGGGTCGGTGATCGCGGTGGTGGTGTCCGGGCCGCTGGCGCGCAAGGTCGGGGACATGCTCGGCTTCGGCTCCCAGGCGGTGACCATCTGGGGCATCGTCAAGTGGCCGGTGCTGGTGGTGGTGGTCGGCTTCCTGATCTCGCTGCTGTACTGGGCGTCCCCCAACGCCAAGCGGGGCTTCCGCTGGGTCACGCCGGGGGGCGGGCTGGCGATCGTGCTGTGGCTGGCGGCGTCCGGGCTGTTCGCGCTGTACGTGGCGAACTTCGCCTCGTACAACAAGACCTACGGCAGCCTCGCCGCGATCATCATCTTCCTGGTGTGGCTCTGGATCACCAATCTGGCGATCCTGCTGGGCGCCGAGCTGGACGCCGAGCTCGAACGCAGCCGCGCGATCGCCGCCGGTCAGCAGCCCGAGGAGGAGCCGTACGTGGAGTTCCGCGACACCCGCGCCTTCGACGAGGAGGAGCGCCGCGAGACGGGCGTCGCGGACGACCGCGGCGGCGGAGCGTCGACCCCCAAGGCCCGGCGGAGGTAGCGGGGTCGCCGGGCGGCCCCGCCACCGGGGAATTACGGGTCGCACAAGACCTGACCCCCTGAATAGGATCTTTCGCATGCTCCAACCCGCCTATCCCATCGAGACCGAGCGGCTGACCCTGCGGCCGTTCCGCGAGACCGACCTGGAGGGTCTGTACGCCTACCAGTCCCTGCCCGAGGTGGCGCGCTTCCTGTACTGGGAACCCCGCTCCCTTGAGGAGTCGCGCTCCTTCCTGAAGCAGAAGATGAGCGCCTCCGTCGTGGAGAAGGAGGGCGACTGGCTGGTCCTGGCGGTGGAATGGCGCGAGACCGGCGAGCTGATCGGCGAGGTCAACCTCCAGTGGCGCAGCCGCGAGCACCGGCAGGGCGAGATCGGCTACATCTTCAACCCCGCCTACCACGGCAAGGGCTTCGCCACCGAGGCCGCCGAGGTGGTGCTGCGGCTGGGCTTCGAGGGACTGGACCTGCACCGCGTCTGCGGGCGGCTGGACGGGCGCAACGCCGCGTCCGCCCGCGTCCTGGAGCGCCTCGGGATGCGCCGCGAGGCGCACCTGGTGCAGAACGAGATGGTCAAGGGCGAGTGGAGCGACGAGGTCATCTACGCGATGCTCCGCCAGGAGTGGGACGCCCGCTCCGGGTCCTGACGCGAGCGTGGTCGGGGCGGTGGCCGGGGTCCCGGTCACCGCCCCGCCTGCTCCTCCAGGCTGCGCGCCAGGTCGCGGACGTGGCCGCGCAGCTCCTCGGGCCGCCGGATGGCGAAGGGGAAGCCCAGGCCGGCCAGCATCTGCGCCATCCCGTCCAGCCGCTCGGCGCGCGTGGTCATCACCACTCCCCCCGGGGCCTCGGCCAGCGTCGCCGTCGTGGCGGGGATCCGGCGCCGCGCCTCGGCGAGGGTCGTCTCCAGCAGCACCTCGACCTCGTGGGCGTAGGGCACCCGGGCCAGCGACCGGGTGACGTGCTGGACCGGGTCGACGTCGCCGGGGGGCTCGAAGCGGGCGCTGCCGGGCTCGGCGGCGGCGACGCGGTCGACGCGGAACGTGCGGATCTCCCCGCTGCGGTGGTCGTGGCCCGTGACGTACCAGCGTCCCGAGTGGAAGACGAGGCCGTAGGGGTCCAGGTCGCGCTCGGTCTCGGCGCCCTGCCAGGACCGGTAGCGCAGGCGGACGCGGCGCCGCTCCCTCGCCGCCGCCGCGAGGGTCAGCACGGCGCCGGTGTCGGGCGCGGCGGAGTCCCGGGCGGCGAGGGTGAACCCGAGCGTCTCGCGCAGCGCCTGGACGCGGTCGCGCAGGGCGGCGGGCAGGACGCGCTGCACCTTGGCCAGCGCGCTCTCGGTCGCCTGCCCGGGCAGCCCCACCCGCCGGCCGGCCAGCAGCCCCAGCACCACGGCGGCGGCCTCGTCGTCGGTGAGCATGAGCGGCGGCAGCTTGTAGCCGGGCATGAGCCGGTAGCCGCCGTACCGGCCGCGCTCGGCGACGACGGGGACGCCCAGGTCCTCCAGCCGGGAGGCGTAGCGGCGGACGGTCCGCTCGTCCACGCCGAGCCGCCGCGCCAGCTCCGGGCCGCCCATGCGGGGGTTGGCCTGGAGCAGTTCGAGCATGGCCAGTACGCGGGTCGTCGGATGGGACGACGCAGGTTGTGACACGGGTCACTCGCTTAATCCGGGCGGTTTCTGTCCTGTATTGACCCTAGCGTGGGGTCACACCCACCGAGAGAGGACGGCCCACCATGGCAGATGGCAAGACGGCGACCGGCAAGACAGGGACCGGCAAGGCGACGTTCGTACTGGTCCCCGGGTACTGGCTCGGCGCGTGGGCGTGGGACGAGGTGGCGGCCGACCTGCGGGCCGCGGGCCACGAGGTGCACGCGGTGACGCCGGCCGGGCAGGCCGAGCGGGCCGCCGAGACCCCGCCCGGCGCCGACGTCGAGGCCCAGATCGCCGACCTGCTGCGTCTCGTCGAGGGCCGCGACCTGACGGGGGTCGTGCTCGTCGCGCACAGCGGCGCGAACATGGCCGTCACCGGCGCCGCCGACCGGGCGCCCGAGCGGATCGCCCGGGTCGTCTACGTCGACAGCGGCCCGATGCCGTCCGGGCTGGCCGGCATCGACTTCCGCGACCCCGCCTCGCGCGCGGAGCTGGAGAAGGCCGTCGCCGAGCACGGCGACGGCTGGCGGATCCCGGTGCCGGCGTTCGACCCGCAGGACGACCCGGTCAACCTCGCCGGCCTGAGCGGCGAGGCGCTGGCCGCCATGCGCGAGCGCGGCACGCCGCAGCCGTTCGGCACCGCGACGCAGGCGCTCACCCGGCCCGACCCGCTGCCGGCCGTTCCCCGCACGCTCATCGCGACCACGATCCCGCTGGCCGCGGTGAGGGAGATGGGCGAGAGCGGGCACCCGGTCTTCTCGATGATGACCGGGCCCGGCTGGACCTACCACGAGCTGCCGACCGGGCACTGGCCGATGTTCTCCAGGCCCCGCGATCTCGCCGCGCTGCTGGCCGGGACCGCCTCCGGCGGCGCCTGAAGGACTCACTTCTCCACAGCCACTCGAAGAAATCTTGTAACCCGGCCATGTAGATCATTTCGGCGGAGGCGAGGACACTCTGCGGAAGTCGCGCGGCCACGGGGGTCGGGCCTATCGGCGAGGTGAGCCTTGCACACGACACCGACCGTCCGCCGCCGACCGCACCGGGTGACCTGGCGGCGCTCGCTGGCGTCCGGGGCGATCACGGCCGTCCTGGCGGCCGGCCTCGGCGCGGTCGGCACCGGCCCGGCGCAGGCGCTCGCGGGACCGGCCAGGGCGGACGACGGGGCCCGCATCACCGCGGAGAAGAAGATCGCCTCGAACGAGGTCGACATCGCCATCGCTTCGCCGGCCCTGGGCAAGACGGTCAAGACCCGCATCCTGCTGCCGAAGAACTGGACGCGGAACGCGACCGCGACGTGGCCGGTGCTGTACGCCTACCACGGCGGCCAGGACGACTACACGTCCTGGACGCGCAACACCGACATCGAGGCGTGGGCGGCCAAGTACAACGTCATCGTCGTCATGCCGGAGGGCGACAACGGCTCCTACACGGACTGGTACAACTACGGCAAGGGCGGGACTCCCAAGTGGGAGACCTTCCACACCGCCGAGGTCCGCCAGCTGATGGAGCGCAACTACCACGCGGGGGCGGTGCGCGCGGCGATCGGCAACTCCTCCGGCGGCGCGGGGGCGATGTCCTACGCCGCCCGGCACCCGGGGATGTTCAAGTACGCGGCGTCGCTGAGCGGGATCCTGTCGATGCGCTCGATCGGGATCCCGGCGCTGCTGATGTTCACCAACGCGGGCAACGGGCAGGACCCGTTCGCGATCTGGGGCGTCCCGTGGTCCGACGACGCCAACTGGGCCGCGCACGACCCGTACTCCCTGGCCTCCAAGCTGCGCGGCACCGGCCTGTTCTTCTCCGCCGGCACGACCGGGCGGCCCGGCCCCGGCGACCCCGACGTGGCGCCGTGGGACATCGGCCTGCTCAGCGAGATCGCGGTCGGCGCGAACAACAAGGACTTCCAGCGGCGGCTGGACGAGCTGAAGATCCCCTACACCGCGCACATCTACGGCGACGGCCGGCACAACTGGCCGGCGTGGGTGCGCGAGGCGAGCGGGGTGTGGCCGACGCTGATGAAGTCGATCGGCGCGCGGAGGGTGTGACGCGCGGGGCCGGTCCCTGAGCGGAACCCGGCCCGGTTCCGGTGCGGCGGCGGCTGCCGTGCCGGGACCGGGCCGCCGCGTGTGCGGCCCGGTCCGGCGGGTCAGTAGCCCAGGCCGTGCCCGAACGGGTACAGGACGGTGCCCGGCTGGTCGCGGGCGGGGATCGCGACGGGCAGCCGACCCCGCGGGTCCAGCTCTCCGAACAGGACCTTGGCGGCCGACCGCAGCGCCTCGGCGGTGTAGGAGTAGGTGGCCACGTAGGTGGTCGCCTCGGGGAACCAGGCGATGTCGTAGGGGTCGCGGACGGCGATGACGACGACGGGCTTGCCGGTGGCGACGAGTGCCTTGACCAGGTTCATCTGCCCGGGCCCGTTGTGGTTGGGCTCCTCCTTGATGTCCCAGGCGCGGTTGGTGACGGCGACGACGAGGTCCTGGTCCCGCGCGGCGGCCACCGCCTCGTCGATCTGGGCCTGGCCGGGGCTGATGCCGGTCTGCTTGATCGTGGTGACGGCGCCGCGCCGGGCGATCTCGGTTCCCAGGGTCGCGGTGGTGGACACGCCCCATCCGGTGACCAGGACCTTGCGCGCGCCGGGGCGCAGCGGCAGGATCCCGGCGCCGTTCTTGACCAGGGTGGTGGTGCGGTCGGCGGCGCGCTGGGCGGCGGCCAGGTGCGCGGGTGTCCCGACGACCTGGTCGATCTTCGACTCGTCGGCGTAGGGGTCGCGGAACAGGCCGCGCCGCTGCTTGAGCTCCAGGATCCGGTAGACGGACTCGTCGATGCGCTTCTCGGTCAGCTCGCCGGACTTCACGGCGTTGACGACGGCCGCGAGCTGGCGGGGGAACACGCCGTTGCCCTGGGCGTCCGCGGGCGGTTTCAGCAGGACGTCCACGCCGGCCTTGAGGGCGAGGACGGGGATGTTCTCGTCGCCGTACTTGTCGCGGACGCCCTGCATGTCGAGGGCGTCGGTGACGACGACGCCCCGGTAGTGGAGCCGGTCGCGCAGGATGCCGGTGAGGATGGGCCGCGACAGGGTCGCGGGGTCGCCGGACGGGTCCAGCGACGGCACGACGATGTGCGCGGTCATGATGGAGTCGACGCCGTGCCTGATCGCGGCGCGGAACGGGGGCAGGTCGAGCCGCTCCCATTCGGCGCGGGTGTGGTCGATGCGCGGGACCCCGGTGTGGCTGTCGGTGGTGGTGTCGCCGTGCCCGGGGAAGTGCTTGGCGGTCGGGGTCACTCCCCCGTCCCGGTACCCGCCGATCTGCGCGGTCACCATGTCCGACACCAGCCGGGGGTCGGACCCGAAGGACCGGACGCCGATGACGGGGTTGGCCGGGTTGACGTTGACGTCGGCGTCGGGCGCGTAGTCCTGGTTGACGCCGATGGCGCGCAGCTCGGTCCCGGTGATGCGGGCGAGCGCGCGGGCGTCGCCGGTGCGGCGCCCGGCGGCCAGGGCCATGCTGCCCGGCGACTGCGTCGCGGGCGGCTGGACGCGGGCGACGATGCCGCCCTCCTGGTCGATGGCGATCGTGGCGGGGACGCGCAGCGGCTGCGCCGCGGCGGCGCGCTGGATGCCGTTGGAGAACGCGGCGAGCTGCTTCGGGTCGGCGACGTTGTCGCCGTAGTAGATGAAGCCGCCGGGGTGGTAGCGGGCGACGACCTGCGCGGCGTTGTCGACCCCGTACAGCCTGCGGTTGGCGGCGACGTCGGCCGGCTCGGCGGTGGTCGCGCTCTTGCCGTAGATCTGCAGGACGAACAGCTGCGCGGCCTTGTCCTGCAGCGACATCGACCGCAGGATCCGCATCAGCCGGGGGTCCCTGCCGGCGTCCGGCGCGGTCTGCGCGGACGCGTCCACGCCGCTGAGGCCGGTCACCGCGAGCGCTCCCGCCGCGAGGCCGGCGAGCCACCGGCGGCGGCGCGTTCGAGGACGGTGCATGACGGCCCCCTCCCTCCCCCGAGCTGCCTGATGATCAAGGTTCTTCCGGCACGTTAACCGCGGCGGTCGGCGCCCGTCCACGGCAATGGTCGACGATCCGGCCCGGAACCGTCCCCGATCCGGTAAAGCCCCGGCGCGGCGGCGTCAGCGGCGCAGCCACCGCCACCAGCGGCCCGGGGGCACGTCGGGCTTGGTCAGCGGGTGCTCCTCGACCTCGTAGCGGCGCACGTAGGCGGCGGCGAACGCCTGGAGGCTGGCGCCGAGCGGGATCGCCAGCAGCACCCCGATGGGCCCGGCGACGGCGGCGCCGGCCAGGATCAGCCCGAACGCGACCGCGGGGTGCATGTCCAGGGTCCGCGCGGTGATGCGCGGTTGCAGCAGGTAGTTCTCGAACTGCTGGTAGGCGACGATGAACAGCAGGATCCACAGCGCCGTGCTCGGCGACTTGGTCAGCGCGATGAGCACGGGCACGGCGCCGGCGAGGTAGGTGCCGACGGCCGGGATGAACTGCGACACCACCCCCACCCACAGTGCCAGGGCGGCCGCGTACGGGACGCCGAGCAAGGCCATGGCGGCGAAGTGGGCGATGCCGGAGATGAGGGCGAGCAGCCCTCGCGAGTAGATGTAGCCGCCGGTCTTGTCGACGGCGATCTCCCAGGCGCGCAGGACCTCGCGCTGGCGTCGCGGCGGCAGCAGGGAGCAGACCGTACGGCGGAACCGGGGGCCCTCGGCGGACAGGTAGAAGGTGAACAGCAGGACGCCGAGGGCGTTGAAGACCACGCCGAAGGCGGTGGTGCCGAAGCCCCACACGTTCGCGGCGAGGCTCGACAGGTGCCGTGACAGGGTGTCGGTGATGGTGGGGAGCCGCTGGAAGATCGTCCGCTGGGACAGGTGCGTCCCGAACGTGGAGTTCACCCATCCGACGAACTGGCGGACGTAGCCGGGGAACCCGCCGATCAGGTTGGTGGCCTGGGCGGCCAGCAGCGAACCGATGCCGCCGAGGAACGCGGCCAGGAGCAGCCCCACGACCACGAACATCGCCGCGGTGGCCGCGCCGCGCCGCCAGCCGCGCGCGGCCAGCCAGTTCACCGCCGGCTCGATCGCGAAGGCCAGGAACAGCGAGATCAGCAGGAGCAGCAGCAGGTCGCGCAGCCGCTCCAGCAGCCAGACGCCCGCCAGGAACGCCAGCACGCTCGCGCCCGCGAGCGCGAACGCCTTGGGCAGCCACGGGGGCATCCGCTGCGCACGCTCGGGGGCCCGCTCGGCGGCGGGGGCCTCGGGCGGGACGTCGGCGGGACCCTCGGCGCGTTCGCCGGCGGGACCCTCGGGGCGTTCGCCGGCGGGACCCTCGGCGGGTTCGTCGACAGGCCCCTCGGCGGGTTCGTCGGCGGGCGTGTCGCCGGGCTTGTCGCCGGGGGTCGGGCCGGGCGGCTGCGGCATTCCCGCACGTTAACGGCGCCCGGACCGGCATTCCGGGCGTCCCGCACCGCGGCAGGGGCAAGCTTTGCCGGGATTTCAGCCCCGCCGCGGCCGGCGCCGCCTCACGGTCAGTCCTCGGTCGCGGCGGTCAGTTCGGCGAGCAGTTCGCTGGCGTGGACCGCGTCGAGCTCGCCGGTCACGTGGACGCCGCCGATCGTGAAGATCTCGGCGGGGTCGCGATCGCCGATCGCGACGCCCGGCCCGAAGCCGAGCCCGACGGTGGCGCCGCCGGGGAGCCGGCGCGACATGCCGGAGACGATGCCGGCGTCGGCGGGCGCATCGTGCTCCCAGCCGTCGCGTTCCAGGCGCAGCAGCCGCCGGAGCGGGACCTGCGCGCCCTCGAAGCGGGCGAGGACGCCGGTCCGGCGCTCCTCGTCGGTGAGGGCGTGGACGGGCCGGTCCAGCTGCGGGAACGGCTGGGCGATCTCGTAGTCGGCGAACACCCGGGCCCAGGCGGCCAGGTCCTCCTCGGTGAGGTTGAGGCGGTGCGCGACCCGGACCCGGACCGCGCCGTCCAGGACGAGGGCGTCGTCGGCGAGGTCGGCGAGGGTGCCGTCCTCGGCGACCCGGAAGGTGGTGCCGTCGCCGGTGACCCACACCAGCCGCCGGACGATGTGGCGCAGCAGGGGGTGGCCGGCGAGGAGCCGCTGGAAGTCGGTCAAGGGCCAGGAGCGCCGCCCGACCATGGCGGTCTCCAGCCTGCGCACCTGGCCGGCGGCCACGGCGCGGGCGTCCTTGCGCAGCGCCGCGAACCGCTTGTGTGCGGCGGGGGCCAGGTCGGGGTCGTCCTTGGCACCCGGTTTGGGCAGCGCCTTGCGCGGTTTGCCGGCCTGGTCCCGGACGTAGGGGGTGAGCCGCTCGTCGAAGCCGACGGTGAAGCGGCGGGGCCCGTAGTCCAGGACGAGGGTGCCGGCGGCGTCGAGGCCGAGGTCGGGCACGAGGCGGTCGGCGAGTTCGTCCTGGGTGAGCCCGAGTCCTTCCGCGATCTCGTCGATCTTGCGGCGGGCCAAGTCCTTGAGTGTCTTGAACCGCAGCTTCTGGGAGATGCCGTGCAGGTGCATGAGCGCGACGTCGGTGCCGATCGCGGCGAGGACGTCCAGGCCCGCGGCGGCGTTCTTGTGGCGGCTCTGGCCGGGCCACGCCCGGATCAGCGGGGTGAGGCGGCGGGCGGCCTCGTCGCCGCCGAGCAGGCCGAGCTGGGTGAGGGCCCAGCCGTCCCTGGCCGGGTGCCCGGCCGCCTCCCACCGTTCGAACACCGCCCAGGAGAACGCGGCGAGCGACTCGGGGTCGCAGGCCCGCCTGACGTCGGAGAGGTCGGGGCGGGCGCCGCCGGGCCGCTCCAGCGCGAGCGTCAGCAGCAGGTCGCGCGTCGCGGCGGGCGGCAGGGCCCGGTCGCGCCCGGTCGTGAGGATCTGCGGCAGCAGCGCCGGGTCGGCCCAGTCGCCGATCGCCGGGGCGCGGACCGGGACCAGGTCGAGCGGGTCGAGGGTCGTCAGGTCGGCGATCGCGGCCGCGGCGGCGTCGCCGTGGACGCGGGCGGCCTCGACGACCGCCTCCGCGCCCTCGCGCCCGGCGATGTGCAGCAGCGCGGCCTCCGCGGCGAGGCGCTCCCGTCCGGCCGGGCCGAGAGCCGCCGGGACGAGCAGCCGGGCGGCGGCGGTCCCGTGGCGGGCGAACCACGCGTGCGCGACGGGCCGCGCCGACTTCAGCCGCAGCGACCAGTCGGCCATGAGCGCGGCGACGCGCCGGGTGAGGAAGGGCAGCAGCACCTCGCCGTCGGAGGCCGGCGACTTCGACGCGGCCCTGGCCAGCAGCGCGGCGGCGTCGAGCTCGAAGCGGGCCGCCAGCTCCTTCTGGGCCCAGGCGAGGGGGACGTCACCGGCGGCCCACTCGACGAACAGCGGCCGGACCAGGGCCTCGGGGCCCTGGGTGAACAGCCGCAGCGTGTCCCAGTAGGGCAGCCGCCCGGCCTTGTGGTCCTGGACCTTGGCGATCCAGCCGTCCCCGTCCCACCACCGGGCGGACGGGTCGGGGTACCAGGCCTCGCGCTCGCCGGGCGCCCAGCGGACGGCGTCGGCGTCCGGGGGCGCCAGCCCGTCGATCACCACGGCTCGGCGTTCCCGGCGGCGGCGCCTCCAGGGCGGGTTCGCCAGCGACGCGGGCACCTCACGCGCCGGGGCGTCGGGAACGCGGGCCCGGCCCGCCTCTCCCCCGCCCAGTTCGGGGTGGGTGAGCAGATGCTCCTCCAGCAGCTCGCCGGCGACCCCGGCGGCCTTGCCGGCGCCGGCCGCCGCGTCCGCGAGCAGCCGCGCGGCCCGCGCGGGGAACCGCTTCATCGCCGCGGACAGCGCGGGCCTGACGCGCTCCCGGTCGGCGCGGTCCACTAGGGCCTGGAACGCCTCGTCGGTCGGCAGGACCGCCAGCGCCTCGGCGGTGTTCTTGCGGGCCTTGGCGCTGCGCGCGGTGTCGTAGGCGTGGGCCAGCAGCGGGGCGAGCGGCGCGCCGACCCCGTCCACGGCGGTGGTCACCAGGTCGGCTCTCGCCGCCTGCCACCCCAGGACGCCCAGGCGGGGCAACTGGGCCGGTGCGGTGACGGAGCACCACAGCATCCAGGAGTACAGGAACTCCTGCGGCCCGGGGAGTTCGGCCAGCGATTCCTCGACCCAGTCCTGGCGCGTCGGCACGAGGTAGGCGGTGACGAGGTGGAGCAGGACGTCGCCGCGGCACTCCTCCAGCCGCGCGACGGCCCGTTCGTACTCGGCGTCGTCGGCCGCGGCGAGGACGGCCCGCATCCGGGTCAGGGCGGACCGCGCCGCCCACCAGTGGCCGTGCTGCTGGTCCGGGTCGCGGAGCCGGACCCACCACTCGGTCCGGTCGCCCTGGCCGGTCCATCTCGAGGTGGGCCCGGCCTTGCTGATGCACGCGACCGCGGCGGCGGCGAACGCGGGGCCGCGGTCGGCGCACCAGGCGTCGACGAGCCGGGCGTGCGGGTCGTCCCGCTGGTTCTCCTGGCGTATGACGAGCTGCCCGACGACCGCCGCGCCGAGCGGGTCGTCCTCCCCGCCGAGGTGGCGGCGGGCCGCCGCGACGAGGCCGGGGTCGCTGCGCGGGTGGGCGAGCGCGTCCTCGACACCGGCCGACCGCGCCCGGACCTTCTCGGCGAGCGCGTCGCCCGCCGCCGGGTCGAGCTTGAGCGCGGCCCCGGGCGTGCCGCCCCGCCGCGGATGCAGCCGGCGCCGCCACGCCGCCGGAACGACCAAGGTCTCCTCGTCGGTCTCCTCGTCCATGGCGCATCACCGTAGGACCCGGCTCTGACAGCGCTCAGGGGGCGAACGCGCGGAGGGTGACGTCCACGAGCGCGTCGGCGTACTCGGGGGTGAGCGGCCCCGAACGGTGCAGCCAGCGCTGGAAGAGCGGGGCGTACAGCACCTCGAGCACCAGGTCGAGGTCGGCGTCCGCGCGCAGCTGCCCCGCCCGCTGGGCGCTGCGCAGCCGCTCCTTCTTCGCCCGGTCGAGCGGGCCGGCCAGCTTCTCGCGGTACAGGGCGGCCAGGTCGGGGTCGTCGACGATCTGGGTGTTGAGCGCCCTGAGCGGCGCCTCGAACGCCGGGTCGGCGAACTCGGCGACGGTCGCCCGCATGACCGTCCTGAGGTCGGCCTCGAGGTCGCCGGTGTCGGGCAGCCGGACGCCCTCCTCCCCCTCGCTGAGCGCCAGGAACGCGTCGAAGACCACCGCGCCCTTGGACGGCCACCAGCGGTAGATGGTCTGCTTGCCTACGCCCGCCCGCGCGGCGATGGCCTCGATCGTCATCTTGGGGTACCCGATCTCGGAGACCAGCTCGCGCGCGGCGGTGAGGACGGCCCGCCGGGACCGCTCGCTGCGCCGCGCCGGGTTCGGGGTTCTGTTGCCGGACACGGCCGGGGAGCCTACCACTTAACGAGACGATACGTCTCGTCTTGACGATGGACCGGCCGCCTTCCATACTCATCCTCGGCGAGACGAACCGTCTCGTCTTGAATGAGTGGAGGAGACTGCATGGCGACCGCCCGCGTCTGGTTCATCACCGGCGCTTCCAGGGGCCTGGGCAGGGCCTACGCCGAGGCGGCGCTCGCCGCCGGAGACCGGGTCGTGGCGGCCGCGCGCGACCTCGGCCCGCTGGACGACCTTGCCGCCGCCCACCCCGACCACCTCGTCCGGCTGGCGCTGGACGTCCGCGACCGCGCGGCCGTGCACGCGGCGGTGGACCGGGCGGCGGCCGCGTTCGGGCGGCTTGACGTCGTGGTCAACAACGCCGGCACGATGCTGCTCGGCATGGTGGAGGAGGCGACCGAGGAGGAGATCCGCGCCCAGTTCGACGTCAACTTCTTCGGCGCGGTCTGGGTGGCCCAGGCCGTGGTGCCGCATCTGCGGGCGCAGGGCTCCGGCCGCATCCTGCAGGTCACCACGATGGGGACCGGGGGCGGGGTCGCGTCCGCCGGGTTCTACGCCGCGAGCAAGAGCGCGCTCGACTCGCTGAGCCAGGCGCTGGCGATGGAGGTGGCGCCGTTCGGGATCAAGGTGACGATCGTGCAGCCGGGCGGGTACGGCACGGACCTGTTCACGCGGGGCATCACGCAGACCCGGCCGCGCCCGGAGTACGAGACGCTGCGCGCCCGGCTGGCCGAGATGTGGGGCGAGGACGCCGGCCCCGACCCGAGCACCGCGGCCCCGGTGGTCATGGAGCTGGCCGGCCTGGACGACCCGCCGCTGCGGCTGATCGTCGGCGCCGCCTCCTACGACATGGTCCAGGAGATGGACCGGGCGCGCACCGAGGAGTACCGGGCCTGGGAGCACCTCAGCCGCAAGGCCCCGGGCTGACCCCCATCCCCACCCGCACCGAGTCCGCACCGACGATAAGGAGGTGGCGCTCTGCGCGCCCCTGCCCAACTCGCACTCGACCAGATCTCCAAGCGCTACGGGACCCGCGCCGTCCTGGACCGGGTCTCGCTCACCGTCAAGCCCGGCGAGCGGCTCGGCGTGATCGGCGACAACGGGTCCGGCAAGTCCACGCTGCTCAAGCTCATGGCGGGCGTCGAGCGTCCGGACAACGGCGAGGTCGTGACCGTCGCGCCCGGCGGGATCGGCTACCTGCCGCAGTCGCTCGCGCTTCCGCCGGACGCCACCGTCGCCGACGCCGTCGACCTGGCACTAGCCGACCTGCGCGACCTCGAAGCCCGGATGCGCGCCGCCGAACGCTCGCTCGGCGCGCCCGGCCGTGCGGTCCTGGACGCCTACGCGGAGCTGGTGGCGGAGTTCGAGGCGCGGGGCGGCTACGAGGCCGACGTCCGCGTGGAACTCGCGCTGCACGGGCTCGGGCTGCCCGGACTCGACCGGAGCCGCCCGCTGGGCACGCTGTCCGGCGGCGAGCGCTCCAGGCTCGCCCTCGCCGCCACGCTGGCGTCCTCCCCCGAGCTGCTGCTGCTCGACGAGCCGACCAACGACCTGGACGACCAGGCCACGGCCTGGCTCGAACGGCGGCTGCGCGCCCACCGGGGCACGGTCGTGGCGATCACGCACGACCGCATGTTCCTGGAGCGGGTGACCACCGCCGTCGTGGAGGTGGACGGCGGGCAGGTGCGCCGCTACGGCGACGGGTACCCGGGCTTCCTCGCCGCCAAGGCCGCCGAACGCGCCGCGCAGGCGCGGGCCCACGAGGAATGGAGGACGGAGCTGGACCGGCATGCCGCGCTGGTGGCCGCGAACGCGGGCCGGCTCGCCGCGATCCCGCGCAAGACGGCCAAGGCAGGCATGGGCACCGGCGCCTGGCGGGCGCGCTCGCGCACCCACGGGGCGGCCGGGCGCATCCGGCAGTCCCGGCAGCGGCTGCGGCAACTCGTCGATCACCCCGCGGCGCCACCGCCCGAGCCGCTGCGCTTCACCGCCGTCCCCGCGGCCCCGGGCGCCGCCGGGGACGAGGTGCTCACGATCGGCGGCGTGGTGGTGCACGGACGGCTCCGCCTGGAGTCCCTGACCGTCCGCGCCGGTGAGCGGCTTCTCGTCACCGGCCCGAACGGAGCGGGCAAGACCACCCTGATGCGGCTCATCGCCGGAGAACTCCACCCGGACGCGGGCGAGGTACGCCGGACCGGACGGGTCGGGTACCTCCGGCAGGACGGGCCGGTCGGCGCGGGTCACCGGACCGTGCTCCAGGCCTATTCGCGCGGACGTCCGGGCACTCCCGGCGAGCACGCGGACGCCCTGCTCGCCCTGGGCCTGTTCCGGCCGTCTGACCTGGGCCTCCGCCTCAGGGAGCTGTCCCCTGGGCAGCGGCGCCGGGTCGAGCTGGCGCGGCTGGTGAGCGAGCCCCGGGACCTGCTTCTGCTCGACGAGCCGACCAACCACCTGTCGCCCATGCTCACGGAGCAGCTGGAGGAGGCTCTGGCCTCCTACCAGGGCGCGCTGGTGGTGGTCACGCACGACCGGCGCCTGCGCGCCGCGTTCACCGGCGCCCGCCTCGAACTGGCCGCAGGGCGCCCGGCCTCACCGGTCGGTTAGGCCGTGCCGGACGATCGCGAGCAGGCGGCGGACCTGGGCGGGGTCGGTGCAGGAGGTGGCGACGGCGTGGGCCAGCGTCAGCACCTCGGCCACGGTGAGGTCCCCCCGGACGGCGCCCTCCTGCTGTGCTCGCGTCAGGAGCGTCTCCGCGGCGGAGGTCAGGGCGGCGTGCCAGCGCGCGAACAGCTCGGTGCGCCGTGCGTCGCCGCCGCCCGCGCCGGCGAAGGCCGGGGCCCGGCCGGTCGCGACGTGGACGGCGAAGGCCTCCAGCCAGGCGTGGAGCGCCTCCCCCGCGTCGGCTTCGGCCGCCAGGGCGGCGCCCTGGGCGCACAGGGCGGCGACCTCGTCTGCGTAGACCGCGGCGAGCAGGTCGTCGCGGGTCGGGAAGTGCCGGTAGAGGGTCGCGTTGCCGACGCCCGCGCGCCGGGCGATCTCGTCGAGGGGTGCGCCGGGCCCCCGCTCCTCGAACAGCTCCCTGGCGGCCTCGACGAGCAGCCGGGCGTTGCGCTCGGCGTCGGCGCGGCGCCCCCGTCCCGAGGCGGCGGTCATTCCGGCTCCCTGGTCGTCCGACGGGGACCTGCTCGGCTAGGGTAGCGGAGCACTAAACGGGGACTTCCCCGTTTATCGTTCGCCCCGAGGAGGAGCGATGGCGTTCACCGCCGACGATCGCACCGAGATCACCGAGCTGATCTCCCTGCACGGCCACCTGTGCGACAGCGGGGAGCTGGACCGGCTGGAGGAGCTGTTCACCCCCGACGTCGTCTACGACCTCTCCGACTTCGGGCAGGAGCCCCTGCTGGGCGTGGCGGCGTGCGCCGCCGCCGCGCGTGCGCTGGGCGAGCTGAACCCGGTCGGGCACCACGTCACCAACACCGTCCTCACCGAGGCCCCGGGCGGCCGGGTGCACGCGCTCTCCAAGGGGCTCGGGGTCAACGCCGACGGCACCGTCGGGAGCGTGACCTACGAGGACACCTTCGTCCGCACCCCGGGCGGCTGGCGGATCAGCCACCGGAAGATCCGCGCGCACCGCGCACCTCTGGGCGGACGCGCCTGAGCGGCGCCCGTCGGCGCCGCCGGTCGTCAGGGTCCTGCGCGGCCGTCCATCCGAGGACATGGCGGCCCAGGGCCGCATCAACTCGGGGCGTCCCGCAGGGTTCCCGCCGTCTCCTGCCGGCCCGGGCGCCACCGCAGGGCGACGATGACGGCCGCGGCCGCCTGCATCCCGCCGTTGAGGAGCGCGGGGGCGGCGTACTCGGTGTACCCGGGGATCACCGACTCGGTGACGTTCACCAGGGCGTGGACGACCAGCGCCGTGAGCATGACCCCGCCGGATCTCTCGAAGATCCAGACGATGATGACCCGCAGCGCGACCGTGCTGAGGGACTGGCCCGCGATCCACAGCGCGGAGCGGTCGCCCTGGGCCCAGCCGACGACGTGCCAGACCGCCCAGACCACTCCGATGAGCGCCCCGGCTCCGAGCGGTCCCCATCGCTCGCGCAGCGGGGCCAGAAGGTAGCCGGTCCACCCCGCCTCCTCGCCGAGCGCGGTGACGAGGTAGACGGCGAACAGCACCGGGACGGCCGCCGGCGGCGAGTGCGACCCGTCGAGCGGCGTCCCGGTGAGCGGCATCAGCACGTAGACCAGCAGCGCGATCGCGGGGACCAGCAGCCAGGCCGCCGGCCACGACGGCCTGCCCCCGGAGCCCCGGGGGGACAGGGTCCTCTTCAGCAGCGCTCCGACTCCGCGGCGCCCCTCCTCCCGCGCGGTGAGCACCACGGCCACCACGAGGGGCAGGACGAACTGGAACGCGCTCACGGGCATGCCCATGGGCAGCGCGTCCGGGCGCTCGATCAGCGCTCCCGCCGCCCAGAACGGGAGCGAGAGGGCGAACAGCAGCACCAGGAACGCCAGCGGCGACCTCGCGGTCGGCGGGGCGGGACGAACGGCCATGCTCTGGATTGTCCTGAAGTGCGCCGGAAGCGGCACGGCCCGCCCCGCATCCCGTCCGGCCCTAGTGTTGGGCGGCATGACGCTGCGACTTGTTCGGGTGAACTTCAAGGCCCGGGACGACTCGGCCCTCGGCCGGGGCTGACGCGGAGCCTGCCGCCCGTCGCCGGCGCTTGCGCGGCCGGAAAACCGCTTGAGCCTTCCTTCCGCGTTCCCGTAGGTTGCCCTCGGCCCATCGCAGTGAGGACAGAGGACAGACCCGCGTGACCCCGCCTGCTCTTTAGACCTGACACCTTCTTCCGCTCACCTGTAGCCGACGACTCGTCGGTTCCGCCGGGCTGCCCTCTAGCGCGCCCGGTCGTTCAGCGTTCGAGGCCGCGCGCAATCGGCCTCGTGTCAGGTCTTGAGAGCTCATGTCTTCACAACCTCATATCGTGCTGCCCTGGGTCGTCCGCCGGACCAGGCTGCCCCTGCTGTCGCTGCGGTGCGCCGACTGCCGCTCGGAGTCGGCCACCACCGGCGAGGGCAGGTTCCGCGTCAACGCCAACGGCAAGCTGCTGGACGTGTGGCTGCTGGTCCGCTGCGTCTCGTGCGATCGGACCGCCAAGCTCACCGTGCACGAGCGGACCCCGGTCGGCTCCTTCGATCCGGCCGAGCTCCACGGCTACCGCGTCAACGATC
This sequence comes from Actinomadura sp. NPDC000600, assembly GCF_040492135.1. Classification (NCBI taxonomy): domain Bacteria; kingdom Bacillati; phylum Actinomycetota; class Actinomycetes; order Streptosporangiales; family Thermomonosporaceae; genus Actinomadura; species Actinomadura sp. NPDC000600. The sequence goes on along the minus strand of NZ_JBEUPD010000044.1, from coordinate 13,026 downwards.
CGCGGCTGGTGGCCTCCCGGCTGCTGGATCCGCTGCTCGCCCGGCGCAACCGGTTCACCCTGGACTGGACGGGCGCCTGGCGGCTGCACACCCCGCCGGAGCGCCTCGACGAGGCGTGGCCGGTCCGGGTGGAGGTCGCCTTCGACGATCCGGTGCCGGTGCGCCCGGACCGGCTCATCGCGCGAGGGCTCGGCCTCAGCAGGAACGAGGTGCTGCGCCGCATCAAGTGCGGCATCTCGCTGCGGCGTCCGACCAGTGCCGGGTTCGCCTTCACGGTGATGCCCGGGGACTAGCCGAGCGGGTCGGGCGGGCCGTCCGGCCCGCCCGGCCTCGCCCCGGGCCCGTGCCGACCCCCCGGTCAGGGGACGGCGAGGTCGAGGGCCTTGAGGCGGGCCGGGTCGGCGATCATCTCGTAGGCGGCGACGCGGCCGCCGCGGACGGTGACGGCCAGGGCGAGCAGGAGGCGGCCGTGCGGCGCGACCACGGCGCCGACCGTCCCGTCGACCAGGGCGGGTCCGGCGTACCGGGCGCGGCGGCCGAACAGCTGCATCTCGCGGGCGACCGGGTCGGCGCCGCGCAGGACGGCGGGGCGGCCGGGGGTGAGGGCGGCGTGGTCGGCGCGGCGGACGACGTCGGGCGCGAGGACGCCGAGGAGGGCGTCCAGGTCGCCGCTGCGGGCGGCGGCGAGGAAGGCCTCGACGACGCGGCGCTGCTCGGCGAGGTCGCGCGCCGGCGCGGCGGTGGTGCCGCGGACGCGGTGGCGGGCGCGGCTGGCGAGCTTCTTGGCGGCGGCCGGGGTGCGCTCGACGATGGGGGCGATCTGGTCGAAGGGGACGGCGAACACGTCGTGCAGGACGAAGGCGACGCGTTCGGCGGGGCCGAGGGTGTCCAGGACGACGAGCATCGCGCGCCCGACCGACTCGATGAGGACGGCCTCGGTCTCGGGGTCGCCGTCGTGCGGCTGGACGGGCGAGCGCCATCCGTAGGGCTCCTCGCGCCGGGAGGCGCGGGTGCGGAGCATGTCGAGGCAGATGCGGGCCACGACGGTGCGCAGCCACGCCTCCAGGTCGTCGATGCCGGCGGGGTCGGTGCGCTGGAGCCGCAGCCACGCCTCCTGGACGGCGTCGTCGGTCTCGCCCGGTGAGCCCAGCATCCGGTAGGCGACCGCGCGCAGTACCGCGCGGTGCGCCTCGAAGCGTTCGGCGAGTCGGTCGTCCATCGGTCACCTTTCCGTGCCGCGTTCCGTCTGCTCCGTGGCATCCGAGAGACGACGACGGCGGGGAGACGGGAGACAGATGATCCGACACGACCAGGGTAGCGAGCCGGGCGCGCAGCCGCTGCTGCGGCCGGTGGCGCTCGGGGACCTGGAGCTGCCCAACCGGGTGGTGATGGCGCCGCTGACGCGGGCCCGCGCGTCCGGCCGCGGCCTGGTTCCGACGGACCTGCACGCCGCCTACTACGGGCAGCGCGCCACCGCGGGCCTGATCATCGCCGAGGCGGCGTGGGTCGGCGAGCGGGCGATCGGGGCGCCGGGCGTCCCCGGCGTCTACACCGAGCGGCAGGTGGAGGGGTGGCGGCGCGTCACCGATGTCGTGCACGCGCTGGGCGGGCGCATCGTGCTGCAGTTGTGGCACGCGGGCGCCCACTCCCATCCCGACCACCTGGGCGGGGCGCGGCCCGGCGGGCCGTCCGCGGTCGATCCGGGCGAGGAATGCTGGACCGCGGCGGGCCCCAGGGCGACGGTCACGCCCCGGGAGATGACGCGCGCGGAGATCGAGCGGACGGTCGCCGACTACGGCGCGGCGTCCGCGCGGGCGCGCCGGGCGGGGTTCGACGGGGTGGAGGTGGCGGCGAACGGGACCTACCTGCTCGCGCAGTTCCTCAACCCGCGCCTGAACCGCCGCGCCGACGCCTACGGGACCGACCGCGCCCGCCTGCTGCTGGAGGTCGTGGACGCGGTGGCGGCGGCGTGGGACGGGCGGCGCGCCGGGGTGCGGCTGTCGCCGTACTGGACCGTCCACGACGCCTCGCCCGGGGCGCGCCGCGGCGACTACCCCTACACGGCCGACGAGGGCGCCCTCGCCGCCTACGACTCCCTCGTGGCGGAGTTGGGCACGCGTCCCCTGGCCTATCTGCATCTGCGCGGACGGGCCCTGACCGAGCCGGGCGCGACGCCGGACTTCGACGAGTTCGCCCGGTACCGCAAGCTGTTCGGCGGTCCCCTGGTCGCCAACCACGGGTTCGGCCGGGAGTCGGGGAACGCGGTGGTGGAGGCGGGGATCGCCGACGCGGTGGCGTTCGGGCGGCCGTTCATCGCCAACCCCGATCTGGTCGCCCGGTTCGCGCTGGGCCAGGGCACGGCGCGCAGCGACGAGGCCACCCACTACGGCGGCGGTGCCCGCGGCTACGTCGACTACCCGATCTGGCCGGGCCCCTAGGCCCCGGCCGACGGGCTGGTCGCCCGTGGTCGTCAACGCGAAGGCGCGGCCGTCGAGCTTCTACCCTTCGCCGCTTGCCGCTCCCGCCGCGGCGAGTGACAGGGCGAGGCCGGCGAGTTCCGCGGGCCTGAGTACCCGGTCGAACCCGGGGAGCGGGACGTGCAGTGCCCTGGTCCAGCGTTCGGGTATCGCTTCCTGCCCGTAGACCGCGCCGGCCAGGGCGCCGGTCACGGCGGCGACGGTGTCGGTGTCGCCGCCGAGGTCGATGGCCGCACGCAGCGCCTCCTCGAAGGAGCCGGTGGTTCTGACGGCCCAGGCGGCGGAGGCGAGGCAGGGCCAGACGGCTCCGTTGAACTCCGTGGCGTCGTCCGGGTGCCAGCCGGTGGACAGGACCCTGGCGTACCTGTCGCGGTGGTCGGGGTGGACGTGCGGCAGCACCTCCGGGAGCGCCGCGATCGGGTCGGCGCCGTCCAGCGCGGCGCGGACCAGGTCGTGGAAGATCGCGGTGCCCTCCCACGCCGCCGGGTCGCCATGGGTCAGCGCGGCGATCCGCCGGGCCGCGTCCATGCTGGCCGCCCTGCCCGCCGGCGCGAAGTACACCGCCGAGGTCGAGGCCCGCATGAGCGAGCCGTTCCCGGCGGCGCGCCCGGTGCTCTGGAAATGACGGGCCGCGGCCAGGTCCCAGGGGTGGCCGCCGGCCAGGACGTTCTCGGTCTGGAGGCCGATGTCCTTCGGCTCCGCTGCGGCCCACCGCTGGAACCTGGCGAACATGTCGGGCAGGTCGAGCCCGCCGCGTTCCAGAAGCGACAGGGCCACCAGCACCGCCATCTGGGTGTCTTCGGTGGCCTCGCCCCGGTCCCAGCCGCCGCCTGCCCGCATCTCGTCGCCGTGACCAGGCGGGTACTTCTTGGAGAACGCCCCTGCCGGGCCGAACTCGAACGGCGCCCCGAGCGCATCCCCCACCGCCGAGCCGAGCACCGTCCCGACGACCCGTGATCGCCTATCGCTCGCAGTCACGGGGCCATGCTCCCACCCTGTGGCCGGGGTTCTAGGTCCCGGCTCCGGGCGGCGGGACGAACTCCGGCTGGTCCAGGACGCGCAGCCAGCTGCCGTCGGGCTGGCGGCGGACGACCTGCGTGCGCGCCCCCGCCCCGTCCCTGGGCGGTGTGGAGGTGAGGGCGAGGTCGCCGCTGACCAGGGTGGGGAGCGGTTCCTCGGGCTCGAAGCGGGGGCGTGCGGCCAGGACCTTCTCCCACATCTCGCGGATCGCGTCGCGCCCCACGGTCTGGGAGCCGGGCGGGTAGGCCAGCACCGCGTCCTCCTCGTAGAGGGCGGCGACGCCGGCCGCGTCGCCGGCGTTGGAGCGTTCGACGAACAGGCGGGTGATGTCCTCCGGCCGCATGGCCTTCTCGTATTCCGTCATGGCGTTCTCCCAGTTCGTTCGGGTCGGCGCCTTCCATGCTCGTCCGCCGCGCTCCAGAAGTCCAAGAGAGGGTTCTTCTCCTGTCCAGAAGCGATGCTTATGGGTCGGCCGGCGGTGCAGAATGCCGGGTATGACGGAGACCTTCGCGCATCGCCTGCGGGTCCGGTACAGCGAGTGCGACCAGCAGGGGGTGGTGTTCAACGGCCACTACCTGTTCTTCTACGACGTGGCGTTGACGGAGATGTGGCGGGAGCTGTTCGGCGACTACGCGCAGATGGTGGAGCAGGGCTACGACCTGGTGGTGGCCGAGGCGCGGATCCGGTTCCGGGAGGGCGCGCGGTTCGACGAGCTGCTGGAGGTGTCGATGCCGGTGGCGCATCTGGGGACGACGAGCATGGTGGTCCGCCCGGTGTTCCGGGTGGGTGGGCGGCTCATCGCCGACGGGGAGGTGCGGCACGTGTTCATCGACCCGGCGTCCAAGGCCAAGAAGGAGATGCCGCCGCAGGTGAGGTCGGTTCTGGAGCCTTACCTGGACGGGGCGGGACAGGCGGCCGGCGCCGCGTCGGGATCACAATCGCCTTGACGATGGTTCGAGCATCGCGCGTTTCCCGGATCTGGAATCGGGGTTCGGCCCGACGTGCCCGGCACAGTTCCCGCGGCTCCGATTCAAGTGGGTGACGCGCCCCCGGGGCAACCCCCTTTTTTTCGGGGCGGCCCGGGGCCGCGGGCGCCGCTTCAGCGGGCGAACAGGGACGCGTAGACGGTCCGGTCGCCGTCGGTGACGATCTGCCCGGCCAGCTGGGGGCCGGTGACGGTGGACAGCCGCAGGTCGAGGTGGCGCTCCTCCTCGCGGAGTTCGACGGGGCCGGCGGGGGCGGCCGCGAGCCGGTCGCCGATCTCGGCGAGGCGGGCGGAGCGGTCGCGGTCCAGCGCGCCGCGCACCCCGGCGAGCCCCGCCGCGGACGGCCCGTCCTCGAACCGTCCGTCCTCGAACCGTCCGTCCTCGAACCGTCCGTCCTCGAACCGTCCGTCCTCGCGGTGGGCGAGGTCGTAGGGCGCGGGGTCGGGCGGTGCGGGTTCGGCGTGCCAGGCGGCGACGCCGTAGGCGAAGCAGACCAGCGCGGTCCACATCTCGGCGAAGTAGCGGGGGTCGGGCGCGATCTCCAGGCCGGCGAAGCGGCCGGAGAGCAGGAACAGGGCGCCGACCTGGCCGGGCTGGAGTTCCAGGCGGGACTGGAACCGGGTCAGCACGGCCCGCCGGCGGGACAGGATCTGCTCCAGGTGGCCGCGGCGGGCGAGGCCGTGGCGGGCGTTGAGGGCGGCGATGTCGCCCCAGAGCTTGCCGTAGTCGGCGGCGCCGCGCATTTCGAGGGCGCGGGCGCGCAGTTCCAGCGGCAGGACGAAGAACCACTGGTCGCGTTCGCCGAGGTGGCCGCCCTGGCTCTGCTGGACGCAGCAGGCGTCGTCGAAGCGCAGGGTCTGCCCGGCGGACAGCAGCGCCGACCGGCACAGGGCGTGGTTCTGGGCGCGGTCCTGGATGTACCCGATGTGCAGGGGGACGATGGCGACGCCGGAGTCGGCGCGGTTGGCGAGTTCGACCTGCCCGTAGCCGACGACGCGGGACAGTTTGAGGCCGGTGCGGGGCGGCACGAAACCGCGGTGGGCGGGCCCGGAGACCGGCACCATGGTGAGCGCGCCGGCCTGCTGCGGGGTGCCCAGGCGGTGCCCGGCGAGGCTGCCGGGGCCGGGGACGAGGGTCTCGAGCTCCGTCGTCTGCGTCATGCGGTGCTCCCTTTCGGGGAGGTGGTGCGGCGGCGTGCGCGGGGTGCGGCGCGTCCGCGCACGGGCGGGTTCAGGCGGCCGGGCCTGTTCAGGCGGCCAGGCGGGCGGTGAGGGTGTCGGCCTGCCGGTCGAGGGCGTCGAGGCGGTCGTGCAGGGCGGCGCGCAGCCAGGGCTCGCCGGCGGCGCAGTGCCCGAACATCCAGGGCAGCAGTTCGGCGAAGTCGTCCTGGTGCCAGAAGCCGCGCTGGGGCAGGGACGGGGCGGGGCGCCGCAGCGTCAGGTCGTCGCTGCCGGTGAACATGGCGTGGCAGAACACCACGGGGGTGGTGACGCCGGCGCGCGGCAGGCTCGCGGCGACCCTTGCCAGGTCTCCGGGGAAGACGTTCTCGTAGCCGTCGGAGACGACGGCGACCAGGTCGGGGCCGGTGCCGAGGGCGTCCAGGACGGCGGTGGCCAGGTCGGTGGCGCCGCGCGGGGAGCGCTCGTCGCCGCCGGTCTCGATGACCTCCAGCCGGGCGCAGACCTCCGACAGCACCATCCGCAGCGCGGCGGCCTGGGACAGGGCGGCCCATTCGCGGTCGCCGTAGCCGCGCATGGACGCCGAGGCGTCCATGACCAGAGCGACGGTGCCGCCGAAGCGGGGGAAGGCCGCGGCGGCGGCGCCGACGTGGCGGGCGAGGGCGGCGTGGAGGTCCTCGGCGGGCCCGCCCCGGTACAGGTGGACGAGGGCGGCGGCGATGTCGCCGCGGTTGGTCGCGGTGATGGTGGCGGGCCGTTCGCGGACGGTGTCGACGGGCAGCACCGGTTCGCCCGGCGCCGCGGGGACGGCGGCGGGGCCGGAGGCGGCGTCTGCGGGGTGGTAGAGGGCCTGGACGCGGGCGGGCGCGGCGGCGGGGTCGGTGAGGAAGCGCAGCAGGCGCCGCTGGAGGTAGTCGGAGGCGGTGTCGCCGCCGGCGATGCGGCGGGCGCAGCCGCGGGCGGTGGCGGCGCCGAGGGCGTGCTCGAAGCAGTCGCGCAGGGCGGGGCGGCGCGCGGCGATGAGGGCGTCGGCGGCGGGGTGCTCCAGGACGAACCGCAGCGCGGTGCGGGTGGTGTGCTTGTGGTTGGCGCGCAGCCGCCGCAGGGCGAGCAGGACGGTGATGACGTGGGCGGGCGGCAGCCCGAGGGTCAGGACGCGGGCGACGCGGGCCTGCACGGCGCGGGTGCGGTCGTCGAGCCCGGCCTGGGTGGCGGCCAGGATCTGCAGCAGCACGCGGGCGCGCTGCCAGGGCCGCACGCCGGGGGCGACGCCGAGCAGGGCGTAGCCCTCGGGGTCGCCGGTGTGCGCGGCGCGGTGCAGGTCGGCGTCGTCCCAGCGCAGGGAGGCGCCCCGGGGCAGGCTCAGGGCGGTGTCGTGGTCGTGCAGGTGGTCAAGGAGTGTGGGGGTGTCCATGGTTGTCGGCCTCCGCAACCATGGAGTGTAGGAATGATCGGGAGCGCCTCGACACTCAATTTCCGGTGGGCGGGCCCGCTGCGGAGGTGTCGGCGGTCGCGGGGCCGGGCGCGGCGGCGTAGCGGCCGAGGCCGTGTTCGAGCAGGTCGAAGGCGCGGGCCGCGGCGGCGTAGACGTCCTCGGCCATCTCCTGCAGGGTCTCCCCCGCGGCCTTGCGGTCAGCGATCTGCTCGACCAGCGTGTTCTGCACGGCGAAGATCATGGCGGCGGCGGCGCGGGGGGCGATGTCGTCGGGGTCGGCGCCGGTGGCCTCGGCGATCAGGTCGGCGAGGCGGTCCTGGGCCCGGCGGCCGATCTCGCGCTGGCGGGCCAGGAGCGCGGGGCTGTCGCGGACGGTGCGGGTCCAGACCTCCGAGCCCTCGTGGAAGGCGGTGTGGTAGGAGCGGGCGTCCAGGCCCTCGAAGAAGCGGCGGCGGAACAGCGCCACGGCGCCCTCGCCGGGGCGGCGGTCGCGGAAGTCGCGCGCGGCGGCCTCGATGATCTCGTCCTGCCGGTCGAAGAACAGGTCTTCCTTGGTCCGGAAGTAGTTGAAGACGGTGTTGACCGACACGTCGGCGGTGCGGGCGACGTCGGCGATGGTGACGTTGTCGAAGCCGCGGGTCATGAACAGGCCGGTGGCGATGTCGGCGATGCGGCGCCGCGTCTCGCGCTTCTTGCGCTCCCGCAGCCCCAGTTCCGGTTCGACCTCGGGGACGTGGTCCTCAGCCATGCCCAGGAATATACCTTCACTGGTGTCACTGAAAACTTGGAGCGACTGCAAATTTGGGGTTACGCTAGCGGCGTCGTTCTCAGAGGAGGTCATCGTGATCGAGGCCCGCGGGCTCGCCCGCACCTTCACCGGCCGGAACGGGACGGTCGAGGCCGTCCGCGGCGTGGACCTGTCGGTCGCGCCCGGCGAGATCGTCGGGTTCCTCGGCCCCAACGGGGCCGGGAAGACCACGACGCTGCGGATGCTGACGACGCTGCTGGCGCCGACGTCGGGGACCGCGGCCGTCGCCGGCCGCGACCTGCGCGCCGACCCGGCGGGCGTGCGGCGGCACATCGGCTACGTCGCGCAGGGCGGCGGCACCGACCCGGGCGTCCCGGTCGCCGAGGAGCTGGACCTGCAGGCGCGCCTGTACGGGGTGCGCGACCGGTCGGCGCGGATCGCGGCGCTGTGCGCGCGCCTGGACCTGGAGGGCCTCGGGCCGCGCCCGGCCGGGTCGCTGTCGGGCGGGCAGCGCCGCCGCCTGGACATCGCGCTCGGGCTGGTGCACCGCCCGCCGCTGCTGTTCCTGGACGAGCCGACGACCGGCCTGGACCCGCAGAGCCGCGGCAACCTGTGGGACCACGTCCGCGCCATGCGCGACCGGGACGGCACGACGGTCTTCCTGACCACGCACTACCTGGACGAGGCCGACGCGCTGTGCGACCGGCTGCTGATCATCGACCGGGGGCGCATCGTCGCCGAGGGCACGCCCGCCGAGCTGCGCCGCCGCGTCGCCGGGGACGTCGTCACGGTGGAGCTGGCGGAGCCGGCCGGGGTCGAGTCCGCCCGCGGGGCGCTGTCGGCGCACCCGGCCGTCCGCGAGGCAGCCGTGACCGGCGCGACGCTGCGGCTGACCGTCGAGGACGGCGAGAAGGCGCTGATGTCCCTGATCCGCGCGCTGGACGGTGCGGGGGTGGAGCTGGCGTCGCTGAACCTGGCCCGCCCCACGCTGGACGACGTGTTCCTCACCATCACCGGCCGGTCGCTGCGCGAAGCGGCCTGAACTCAGGAGTCTCCCCCATGTCTCTCAAACCGACCGCTTCTGTCATCCCGTCCGCGCCTTCCGCGGCGCCCGGGCGGGCCGCCGCTCTCAGGCGGGTCGCGTCCGACACCCGGCTGGTCTTCCTGCGGTACATGCGGCAGACGCTGCGCAGCAAGGTCGCGGTGGTGTTCGGCGCGATCCAGCCGATGCTGTACCTGGTGCTGTTCGGACCGCTGCTGTCGGACCTGGTCGACGTGCGCGGGTTCGGCGCGCGCAGCGCCTGGCAGGTCTTCGTGCCGGGCGTGCTGATACAGCTGTCGATGTTCAGCGCCGGGTTCGCCGGGTTCGGGCTGATCGCGGACCTGCGGTCGGGGGTGGTGGACCGGCTGCGGGTCACCCCGGCCAGCCGGTCCGCGCTGCTGCTGGGGCGGGTCCTGCGCGACACGGTGGTGGTCGGGTTCCAGGCGGCGGTGGTCGTGGCGGTCGGGCTGGCGCTGGGGCTGCGGGCCCCGGCGGGCGGGATCGCCGTCGGGCTGCTGCTGGTGGTGGCGCTGGCGGTGAGCGTGGCGTCCCTGTCGTACGTGGTGGCGCTGCGCACGCGCAGCGAGGACGCGTTCGCGCCGATCCTGACGTCGGTGACGCTGCCGCTGATGCTGCTGTCGGGGCTCCTGCTGCCGATGAGCCTGGCGCCGGGCTGGCTGGACGCGGTGTCGCGGTTCACGCCGTTCCGGTACACGGTGGACGCCGCGCGGGCGGCGTTCCTGGGCGACTATGCGTCGGCGGCGGTCGCGGAGGGCGCGCTGGTCGCGGCGGTGCTGCTGGTGGCGTCGGTGGCGCTGGGCGCCCGCCGCTTCCGCCGCGAGAACGCCTGACCCGGCTCCGGAGGCGGTCCAGGGCGGGTCACGGGGGCAGGGCGGCGGTCCGGGGCCGCGTGCCCGGCCCGCCGTCCCGCGCGGCCTCCCGCCCGCCGTCCCGCGGAACGTCGGCCGGGGCGGTGGCGGCGGCGTTCAGGACCTCGGGGTGGGCGACGGCGGCGCGCTGGGCGATGTAGGCGCCGGCGAGCACGATCGCGCCGCCGGTGATCTGCGCGGCGGTGAGGCGCTCCCCGAGCGCGGCCCAGGCGATGAGGGCGGCGGCGACGGCCTCGGTGTAGCAGATGGCGCCGCCGACCTGCGCCGACAGCCGCTGCAGTCCGGCGACGCCGGTGAGGTAGGCCAGGACGGTGCTGACCAGGCCGATCCAGGCGACCAGCGCCCAGCCGGGCGCGGCGTGCCCGGCGACCGGCACGGGGGCGGGCAGCACCTGCCAGGGCAGCGTCCACGGCGCGGCCAGGGCGGTGAGGGCGAGCGCGGCGACGACGCTTCCGGCGGAGGTGATGACGAGCGGGTCGACCTGCCCGGTCAGCCGGTCGACGATGAGGAAGTAGCTGGCCTGGCAGGCGGCGGCGCCGAGCCCGGCGGCCAGGCCGACCGGGTCGAGCGACAGGCCCGTCCACACCTGCACGACCAGGGCGAGGCCGGCCATGGCGGTCGCGACGCCGGCGGCGGCGGTGCGGTGCACCGGGGCGCGGCGCACCAGCCGCAGCCACGCCAGCACGATGACCGGGCCGCTGAACTCCAGCAGGATCGCCACGCCGACCGGCAGGCGGGAGGCAGCCACGAAGTAGAACGCCTGGCAGCCGGCGACACCGGTCAGCCCGTACAGGGCCAGGGCGGGCAGGTGTGGGCGCAGGCCGCGGACGGCGGCCCGCCCGCGCAGCAGGAACGGCAGCGGCGCCAGGACCAGCGCGGCGACCGCGATGCGCAACCACACCGCCTGCAGGGGGCCGAGCCCGGCCTCGATGAGGGCCTTGCCGAACGGTCCGGACGCGCCGAAGCACACCGAGGAGAACAGCGCCAGGCCGAGGCCCCAGGCGCGGGTCCGTGCGGCGCCGTCCATCCTCACCCCCGGGTCGCGCGGTGTGCCGCCGAGCCCGCTCCCGGCGGGCTAATGAGCATCCTTCCATAACGCTCCTTACACGTCGATGGAGGGCTACCGGTCCGTAACGCGGGCGATGCCGGACGGAACGCCCGCTGCTACTACTATTCGCCGGATGAGCTGGCAGGCGGCCGGGGCGGGGCCCGGCGGAACCGGTGGGGGCCCGAGCGGCGACCTGTTCGCCTCGGTCGAGGGCAACGTGCGCGAGCTGGTGGCCTCACCGTGGTGGCAGACCGCCCAGCCGGCCGACCGCGCGGCGCAGATCGCCGCGCGGATGCTGTGGGGCGCCGGCGAGTGGTGGCTGTACGGGGCGTGGGGTCGCTGGTACCGGTGCGGCCTGGACGGCACCTGGCACCCCTGCCCGCCCCCCGCGCAGTTCGAGGACCGCCGCGTCGCCGTCCCCGCGCCCCAGGGCGCCGGGACGCCGCCCGTCCCGCCGCAGCTGTTCCCCACCGGCCCCGACCTCGCGGCCGGGCGCGTCGCGCCGCTGGGGTTCCTCGGGCCCGTCCCCGACACCGCCGTCGTCGCCCGCATCTCCCAGGCCCTCACCACCGCGCTGGCGGTGAACCCGCAGCAGTTCGCCCAGCGCGACCCGATGTTCCAGCCGGGCACGCCCAGCACCGTCGCCGCCGCGTGGGGCGCGCTGCTGTGGTGCGCGGGATCCCCCGTGGTGCTGACCGAGCACCCCCTGATCGAGTCGTTCATCCCGTTCCTGACGACCTCGGCCGAGCAGCTGCACTGGATGATGCCGCCCGACTTCGGCACCCTGGCCGGCTACTACGTCCACCGGCTCGGCGCCGGCGACGGCGGCGGCGCCGCCCACATCGCCCGCGTCATGTACGAGGTCGCCGCCGGGCTGCAGGCCGACCCCCGGTTCCGTCCCGGCGCCGACGCGCTCGCCGCGGTCACCGCGGCGTCGCTGCGGATGGTCAACCAGGACATGGCCACCGTCCGGTACGGGCCCGAGGCGATCGTGCAGGAGTGGCGGCGCCGCTGCCCCGCCGAGTTCGCCACCCCGATGGTGCGCGACACCGCGCCGGGCGAGTACCTGCGCCTGGCCCTGTACGACCTCCAGGAGATCGTCGCGGGGCTGACCGGGCCGCGCCCGGCCGCGGCGGGACGCAGCCACGACGAGGTCCGCCGCGCCGGGATCGCGGTGCTGGCCGCCGACCTGCAGGCCGCGCCGGGCGCGCTGCCGGCGCTGCAGCGCTGGCTGGACGCCGACAGCGCCCGCACCCTGCAGGCGGTGCTGACCGACCCGGCCAACCCGCTGCGGTCGCTGTGGCCGCGCGACGGCCGCCTCCCCGACGCGCTGCGCAGCGACGACTCCGACGCCCTCGCCGCGCTGCTGGCCACCACCTACACCCTGGGGCTGACGTGGTGCCGGCTGGCGCAGGTGCCGCCGCCGGCGACGGGGTTCGCGGTGCCGCAGGCGGTCGCGGCGGAGCTGACGTCCCCGGCGATGCACACCCCGCCGTCCACCGACGAGCTGTCGGCGTGGGACATCATCAAGGCCGCCCGCGCCCACATGGCCGCCGAGCGCGCCTCCTCCGGTGGCGACCTGCCGGTCGCGCCGGTGCCCGAGCCCGCGCAGGAGGCCCCGGGCCCGCCGCCCGCGGTCGCGCCCGCCCCTCCCCCGGCGGCCCCGCCAGTGCCGCCGCCCGCCGCGCCCGAACCGCCCGCCCCGGCGGCGCATGCCTCGCCGGGCCCGTCGGAGCCGCCCTTCCAGTACGCGCCCCCGCCCCCTCCGGTGTCGCCGCCGGTGTCGCCGCCGCAGTTCCCGGGCCCGTCCTCGCCGCCGCCCGAGCCGAGCGCCCACCACGAGCAGGGGCGGCCCGAGCCGCCCCGGTACGAGCAGCGGCCCGCCGCGCCCGCGCCGGCGCCGGACCCGTTCGGCTCGGACGTGCCGCCGCCGCGGATCGCGCCTCCCCCGGCGCCCGAGCCCCCCGCCCCGGCGCCGCCGACCCGGCAGGCCCCCGAGCCGGCGCCGGAGCCGGTGTGGCCGTCGGAGCCGCAGAGGACGCAGCTGGACACCGACGCGTTCCGCACCCAGCTCGATCCGGGCCCGGCGTGGCCCGGCGCGGACGCCCCGCCCTAGCTGAGGTCGGTGTCCTGGTTGTCGTCCTTGGAGCGGGAGACCGTCCCGTCGGCGTTGAGGACGTAGGAGGCGTGCATGTCGACGTG
>NZ_JBEUPD010000043.1:0-64681 GCF_040492135.1 Actinomadura sp. NPDC000600 | reverse complement strand
AGCAGCTGTGCGGGCGCGCCGTCCGCCGCGGGCGAGAGGAAGCTGTCGTACAGGTTGCCCGACAGGACGTACTGGGAGTGCACCGAGAGGGTCGCGTCCAACTCGCGGATGAACGGCGGCCAACCCTGCAACCGCCCCCCGAGGGTCGGCGAATCAATGCTCATCTAGCGCGCTCCCCACTCCGCTCCGTCCGCGCCTCCGCATCTCACTTGTGACGCTCACGGGAGCGTTCGCGTTGGCCGACTCGGCCCCTAGTCTGCCGGTTCCGCGCCGAAACCGGCAGCTCACGGACGCCCGGGTCCAGGCGCCAGCCCACGTCGGAGCGGATCCCCGCGTCGGCGAGGCGCTCGCGCGCGGCCTCGAACGCGTCGCACCACTCGCGCTCGCGCTCGACGTCCAGCCGCCGGTCGTCCTCGCTCTCGGCGGGCCGCTCGCGCACCATCGACGCCCGCACGTGCGCGGCGTCCTCCACGCGCATCCGGACGCTGTGGTCGGGCCAGGCGCCCTTCGTCAGCGTCAGCGTGCCGTCCTCGGCGGTCAGCGTCTCGAACCCCGCCTGGACCTCGTACCCCATGTCCTCGAAGGCGGCGGTGATGGAGTCGAGGACGTACCGGCGCTCGGCCTCGGCCTGCTCGGCCGCCTCCTGCTCGGCCGCGCGGCGCCGCTCCTCCTCGCGCCGCTCCCGGACGCGGCCGTTGGCGTCCTGGATGCGCAGCCGCACCTCCTGCAGGACGCCCTCCGCCTCGTCTGCCGTCGCGACGCCGGCGAGCAGCCGCGCCGCCTCCGCCACCGCGTGCCGCTCCTCCTCGTCCGCGTCGGGCAGCAGCCGCGCCATGATCCGCTCCAGGTTCTCCCGGACGCCGGCGTCCTCCCGCGGGGGCGGCGGGGCGCCCCGCCCGAGGTCGGCCGACAGGCCCTCGGCGGGGACGGCGAAGATCTGCGTGCTGACCTGCGCGGCGAGATGCTCGGACAGGTGCCGCTCGACCTCGTCCAGGACGGGGTCCGTGGCGGAGCACCAGGCGGTCAGCTCCGCGGGGGACAGTTCGGCCGGGTCGAGGGGGTCGGGCAGCGCCACGTCCGCGCCGATCTTCGTGCGGGTCTCGGCCAGCGCGGCGATGCGGGCGTTGCGCTCCACCACCTCGCGCAGCGCCCGCTCGTGCGTCTCCACCTCGGCGAGCGCCGCCGCCCGCGCCTCCGCCCGTCCGGCGGCGCGCGCCGCCAGCGCCTCGGCCGCGCGTCCGGCCAGCCCGGCGCCGCGCCCGAGGACGCGGTTCATGCCGAGACTGAGCACGACCGCCGCGTCCAGGGCGATGTCGGCGTCGATCCCGCTGCTCAAAGGGTGCCTCCGTTCGTCCGCGCCAGCCGCCAGTGATGCAGCCGCACCCCCGCGGCGATCACGTGCGCGGCGGAAACCGCGACCATGACGAGGATCCACAGCATGCTCGCGATCGACGTCAGCGCCCCGATCACGAGGAGGAGCAGCACCACCGGCACCGTCGCGCCGAGCAGGGCGATCGCGCAACCTGTCTGGCAGCCGCGCCGGCCGCCGCGCCGCGCGGCGCCCGACATCGTCTGGGATGCCTGGGACAGCCCGCGGCCGCCCGCCCCGAGGATTCCGGAGAACATCGCCCACGGCCCGTGCGGGAGGTAGTCCGCGCCCTGCGTGCGCGCCACCATCACTTCGGCGCCGCAGTGCACCGCCCACGCCAGCACCGATATGACGGCCAGGACCCCGAACGAGATGCCGGAGGGAGAAGAGCTGTGGAGGCCGACCGACGACGTGCCCTCGTCGCCGCCCCCGCCGAACAGCGACCCGACGACCCAGCTGCCCGCGAGCCAGAACAACAGCAGCGGCACCGTCAGCGCGACCGCCTTCGCCACGGCCGCGCCGCGTCCGGCGAGCCGCCGGCGTTCGAGGTCGGCCCACCGCGCGCGGAGCGCCTCCTCGCGCTGCGCCGCGGCGTGCCGCTCGCGCGTCCGCGACTCGCTCTCCGCGACGGCCTCGGGCGCGGCCCGCGCCACCGCGAGCAGCCGCAGCGGGTCGTCGCCCGCCCCGTCCGCCATCCAGGTGAACCACGGCACCGGCTCGGCGACCGACGCGCGGGCCCGGGCCGCGCCCTCGGCCACCAGCCGGTGGGTCTCCGCCGGACGCGCCGCCAGCGCGAGCAGGGAGAGCAGGACGGTCGGCGGCTCCTCGGCCCCGGCGTCGGGCAGACGCCTCGCGAGGCCCGGCGGCGCGACCGCCTGCTCGCGCAGCCAGCGCGCCAGGTCGTTCCACGCCGCCACGTGGGCGCGCCACTGCTCGTCGACGCGGGCCAGGTCCTCGCCGCCCTCGAACCCGGCGAGCACGTGCAGCAGGCGGTGCTCCCACAGCGCCCGCCCGATCAGGCAGGCGGTGCGGTGGTCGGGATGGCGCTGGTCGCCCGCGAGCGCCGCCAGCCCCGGCAGGTCGCCGGACGCCGTGCGGCGGCCGAGGAAGTGCGGCGGCATCGACGGGTCAAGCCACAGCACCAGGTGCAGGAGCTTCACGTCCGGCGGCAGCGCCGTCGCCAGGTAGCCGTCGACGAGCGCGATGCGGCTGTCGTCCGGCACTTCGGCGAGCCACTCCCGCAGGCTCCGCCACGCCTCGCCGGACTCGCCGCGGCCGAAGAAGTACTGGGCGGCGTGGTCCCAGTTCTCGACGAGCGCGCGCGCCAGCTCGCGCCGGTCGGAGTAGCGCCGCCCCCGGAACGGCAGCCCGCCGCCGACCTGGACGCTCTCCTCCGCGACCTGCGGAGACCCCCCCTCCAGCCACTGCCGTACCTGCTCGCCCGCCCACCGCTTGCGCGGATCGCGGGTCAGCAGCCCCTGGCACAGCAGCCGCAGGCCCGGTTCGCGGACGTCGTCCGCGCCGACCGGCCGCGTCGCGAGGTGGTCGACCACGACGGTCTCGCTCAGCCCCTGGAACGGCGCCCGGCCCGTCGCCAGCTCCCGGACGATCATGCCGAGCGACCACCAGTCGCGCGCCGGCGACACCTGGCCGGACAGCGACTCCGGCGCCGCGTAGGCCAGCGTCCGCGACGACGAGGCGAACACCACGCTCTGGTCGAGCACCTTGCTCAGCCCGAAGTCGGCGATCGCGAGCCGCACCGGCTCGCGCTCCAGCACCAGGACGTTCTCCGGCTTGAGGTCGCGGTGCACGATCCCCGCCTGGTGCAGCGCCGACAGCCCGGCCGCGAGCTGCGCGGCGATCTCCGCGACCGTCTGCTCGGGGAGCGGCCCGTCCATCAGCGCCCGCAGGTTGCCCTCCGGCGCGTACTCGGCGACCTCGTAGTCGCGCCCGTCCGCGTGCCCCGTCTCCAGGATCCTCAGCACGTGCGGCGAGTCGAGCGCGGGCAGCTTCGCCCACACCTCCCGGTCGGCGCGGTACCCGCGGCGGAAGATCTTCGCGACGAACTCCGCGCCGCGGTCGTCCCGCACGAGCATCAGGTCGGACTCGGCGCCCTGCACGGGGAGCTCGGCCACGACCGCGTACCGCTCGCCGAGCACCGCCGGCAGCCGCATCAGCGAATCGCCGAGCGCCGCACCCTCGCGCCGCGTCTCCGCCGCATACCGCGGCTCCGGCACCCGCGCCTCGCGCCGCGTCGTCCCGGCGTCGCGCCGGGTGTCCCGCGGCGGGGTGCCGCCGCCGGATCCGTTCTCGTCCACCAGCGGCCCCGTCTAGCTCTTGTCCCTGATGACCCGCAGATACAGCGCCCCGAACACGCCCTTGCCCGCAGGGTCGCGCGGGGGAGGGGCCCAGCCCTGCTGCTGGTACCGGGGCCCCGTCGCGGGGCCTCCGGGGCCCGCCGGGCCTTGCTGGCGGGGACCGGGGACCGGGCCGGGGGGCTGCGCACCCGGTGGGGGACCGTAGGGGCCTGGCGCCTGCGGGCGCGAAGGGTGACCGGGTTCCGAAGGGTGCGTCATCGCCGTCGTCTCCAGTTAGGGGCGCCTACAGGAAGACTCTAGAGCCTGCCCCCGCCCCGACGGCGGAACGGACGCCCTCGCATCCGGCCTTGATGAGGTCGCCACTTCGGAAGGAGTATCTGCGCCGGGCGCCCCGGATCCCCACTGGAACCGCCCGCGTCCTGATCGCGTCGAAGTGGCGGCTCTGCTACCGTCCCGCCAAATCCGATCGCATGTGGATGGACCAATGGATCGTCGTGTACTGGCCGCTGTCTGCGTGTTGGGTCTCTTCCTCAGTGGGTGTGGCGGTGATTCCGGCAAAGCGGATGCGAAATCATCGTCCCCTTCGGCTCCGCCCACCGAGAAGGCGTCATCCGCTCCCGTCGCATCCGATAAGGGGTCGCGGCTCGGTGGCGGGACGAGCGGGATCGCGCTCGAACTTCCGAATGGTTGGAAAGAGATCGACCCCACGGCCGACACCTCCGAAGTGGTACGGAACTCGTACGGTCTTACCGGCGAGCGGGGCGAGCTGACCAGGCAACTCATCGCGATACAACGTCAGCGGGGCACCGTCTACGCGATCGACGGGTCGGTCACCTCCGGGCTCGCGCCCCATCTTTCCGCAGGTTGCGACAGCGGCGGGATCACCGGCTCCTCCCTTGAGCAGTTGAAGAGGAAGCAGCAGGCGCTGGAGCCCGGTTCGCGCATCACCGATGTGACGGTGAGCGGCAAACCCGCCTACAAGGCGACCTACTCCTCCGCGAAGGAGGGCGGCCCCGCCGTCGACGGGCTGACTGTTCGCGTCCCGATCTCCGCCGACAGATACTGTTTCCTCCAGATCGAGGCGGCGAAGGGCGGCCTGCCGGCGCAGGCCGGGAAGATCGCGGAATCGTTCGAACTGGCGTGACGGCCAAGGCGTGCCGAAAAGAATTCCGGCGGAAGAGTTTCCGGTTGAATGTTGGATCATTTTCGTTGCCGCTCTGGAGCACGCGCCTTGACAGAGCGTGTGCGGATCCGTTCCGGAAGGGGAGCGGCCGGTCGAGGCGAAGCCCTGCGGCTCCGCGTTCCGCCGGCCGCCTCGCCTCTTGGAGCCTGGTGGGGAACGGGCGCCGCAGGAGTGCGCCGCACTGGCGGACCAGGGACGTGAAAGATTCTCACGTTTACTGGAAGTCGTGACCTGAGCGGGCCGCCCGATCAACATCGGGCGGCGAGCGACTCCCGGCGCCATTGCATAGAAGTGCACGGATGTCCAGGGCCCTGGGAACTATTTTGTGGCCGCAAGCGGACGTGCCCCTGGGCCCTCTTCTCCTCTGTCGACCTTTGGGAAGATCGACTGGGGCGTTCCCGCCCCGAACGGGGGAAGATCATGTGAATCAGGGTGCGCTCTTTGCTGCGCGCGACGTTCTTCGGGGGCATCATCGCAGCTCAGCGCGTTGTCGCGGAGATCGTCCGAACAAGACCGGCGGGAGCGCGAACCAGTGGTATTCGCACTGCGTCAGAGAATACGATACTCACGGTTTATTCATGGTTCACCAGTTGGAAGGGTTACTCGGTTGAGCGCTGACAACTGTGGTGGCTATCGTCAATACACTCTTAACGATAACAATGTGGTGGCGGTTTCGCCTGCGCTGGAGAAGCGGGGAGGAACCGGCCCGGTGAGGCTGCGAACCCCCCGGAGTGGCCGTGACTGAAGTCGTGCTTGTCGGGGACATCCCCAGCACAGGCATCTTGCAAACGAGCGTGGCCCACCGCTTCGGCCTCCCGCCCGGACCGGACGCCGCGTCCGCCTTCATCGACCTCGTGAAGGAGGCGCTGCGGCGCAGCGGCGCGGTGCTCGTCGTCTATCCGGAGTGGCGCGCCTCGCACGGTGAGCGCCTGGTGCGCCTCGCCCGGGCGGGACTCGTCACCGACCGGATCGCCGGGATCCCGCTCGACCTGCCGCCGCTGGCCCTCTCCCTTGTCGCGGACCAGCTCGCCTTCGTGTCCCCGCACGTCCGCCCCGGTCTGCTCGCCGGCCTGGCGCCGCGGCTGGCGGACGCCGTCTACGCGGGTGCGTGGGTCAACAGCGTCGCCAACCTGGAGCACATCAAGACCGGGCTCGGCAAGCACGTCGCCTCCTACCTGCCGGGCGGCTTCTCCGTCTCCGCCGCCCCGGACGAGGGCGTTCACCGCATCACCGCCTCCCAGCCCGTCCAGGAGATCTCCCGGCGGCCGCCCGACCCGGTGCTGCTGCTCCTCACCCATGCCAACGGCGACCTCGACTGGCTGCGCCAGCGGCTCCAGCCCGCGCTCGGCGCGGTGTCGGTCACGGCCGTCGCCGAGCAGCCGCTCGCCCCGGAGTTCTGGGGCACGAAGAAGTACGCCGAGTACGTCGCGTTCAGCGGTCATCCGAGGGCCCTGCACGCCCTGCTCAGCGCCACCGTCAGCGTGCCCTGCGCGTGGTGCGGGGAGCCGACGGCCCTGCCGCGGTGCGCCTTCTGCGCGATGACGCAGCCCGAGGCACCGGGCGTCGCCGCACCGCACGGCTCCACCGCCCGGGCGCCCGCGGCCGCGCCGCCGGGCAGGGAACCCTACGGCGGTCCGCCGGGCGAGCGATCGCCGCAGCCCCCCGGACCGGTGCGGCCGCCGGAGACCAGGCCGCCCGAGAGCAGGCCGCCGGTGACGCGCCCCCAGCCACCGCCCGGGGGACAGGTGCCCTCGGCCCCGGCGGCACCGGCGCCTCCTCCCGAGCCGGAACCGGCAAGGCCACCGGAGGTCTTCGCCGCTCCCGTACCCGGACCGCTCCCGGCTCCCGCCCCGCCCGCTCCCGAGCACACCGCTCCCGCTCCCGCGGAGACCGCCTACGACCCCTCGCCCGCTCTGGAATCCGCGCCGCGGACGCGCCGCACCCCCATGCCGGACGGCTGGACACCGGGCGCCCAGCCGGGCAACGCCGGAGGCGACCGGCCCAACGGCCGCCAACCCGGACCGCACATGCTCAACGTCCGGCACCCGGCGCCGGTCCCCCCGGGCAGGGTGATCGGGCAGATCACGCTCGGGAAGGACCAGGCCGCCGCACCGTCCGCTCCGGCGGACCACGCCCCGCCCGCCGGAGACGTGCGGCCGGGTGGCCCGGCGGCCGCCGGTGGGCCGGCCGAGACCGACGCGCCGCAGGTGAACGGCCGGGCGGCCGAGCAGACCGACCTCGACGAGGACTGGCCCTCCCGCCCGGGAACGGTCGCATTCCGCTCCTCCCGAAAGTAACGACGCGCTGTCGTAGAAGAAACGGAGTCCCATGAACCCGCGCCAGCGACGTGGAGTCCTGCTGATGATCCTTGCCGCGATCGGCTCGATCGTGGTCTTCGTCGGCATCGTCGGATACGTGGGCGATGTGCGGGCGGAGGTCGGGGTCAAGACGGACGTCCTGCAGCTCAAACAGCCGGTGCCCGCCTACACCCAGGTGACCGAGTCCATGCTGCAACGGGTCCAGGTACCGCGGAAGTGGACGCCGCAGACCATGGTCACCGACATGGCCCAGCTCAACGGCAAGGTCGCGGCCGCCGACCTGCCGCAGGGCGCCTACCTCCAGCAGGGGATGCTCGTCACCGCGCCCAACCTGCAGCCGGGCCAGCGCGAGATCGCCATCATGATCGACGCCGAGACCGGGGTCGCCGGCAAGGTGCACGAGGGGATGATCGTCGACATCTACGCGACCTACCAGGCCGCGGAGACCAACCGGCAGACCTCCTGCGCCGCCCGCATCGTCAAGGCCGCGCGCGTGATCCAGATCGGCACGATCACCACGCAGACCGACGACAAGAACGCGCAGGCCAAGAACCAGGTCGTCCCCGTCACGTTCGCGCTCAGCGCCGCCGACAGCCTGAAGCTCACCCGTGAGGAGAGCTTCGCCAACAAGATCCGGCTGGCGCTGATCGGCGGATCCGGGCTCACCCCGGACGACGTCCGGCTGGCTCCTGTCTGCCAGACCATCCCTGCGAAGTGATGCAGATGACGATCCAGGTAGTGCTCGGAATCGGGGACCGCGAGGTCGCCTCCGCCCTCAGCAGCCAGTTCCACGAGCTGCAGGACGTCGACATCGTCGCGCTGGAGTCCGTCTCGGGCGACGTCATCAGCGCGGTCGGCGCCGTCCCCAACGTCGACGTCGTGCTGGTGCACCAGAACCTCGGCCCGCTGCCCGCGCTGGACCTGATCCGCGAGTTGGTCGTGCGCCATCCGCAGCTCGCGGTCATCCTGATCGCCGAGGACGCGACGGCGGAGACCTTCGCCGCCGCGATGGGCTCCGGCGCGCGCGGCGTGATCACGAGTGAGCCGACCCTCGCGGAGTTGCAGAACAGGGTGTCCCAGGCCGCCGACTGGTCCCGCACGATGCGGCGGCACTTCGACAGCAGCTCCGAGGCGGCCCCGGTCTCCGGGCAGCTCGGCACGCTGGTGACGCTCTGCGGGGCCAAGGGAGGCACCGGGACGACGACGCTCGCGATCCACCTGGCGATCGCGCTGTCCACGGCCGGCCGGCGGGTGTGCCTGGTCGACCTCGACCTGCAGGCCGGCGACATCCCGGTCTACCTCGACGTGCAGCACCGGCACAGCGTCGCCGACCTCGCCGCCGCGACCGACGGCCTGGACGGCGCGGTCGTCGCCGAGGCGCTGTTCGTGCACCCGACCGGCCCGCACCTGCTGCTGTCCCCGCCGCACGGCGAGGACGCCGAGGAGATCTCCGCCCGCGCCATCCGGCAGATCCTCACGGTGATCCGGTCCCGGTACGACATCGTGATCGTCGACTCCGGCAGCCAGGTCACCGAGGCCAACGCGATGGCGGTCGAGCTCGCCGACACGGTCGTGATCACGGCGACGCCGGACGTCCCCTCGATGCGCGGGAGCAAGCGGATGACCCGGCTGTGGTCGCGGCTGCAGATCCGCAAGGAGGAGGACGTCTGGGTGCTGCTGACCAGGCACGACAAGCGCAACGAGATCCAGCCGGACCTCGCGCGCAAGATGGCCGGGTCGCCGCTGCTGCGCACGACGATCCCGGCGAACTTCCGGGCGCTGGAGGACGCGGCGAACACCGGGTCGCCGATGGCGGTCAAGAACGGGGACTTCCGCAAGGCGATCGGCAAGGTCGCCGCGGAGTTGTCCCTGCTCGGCCCGCAGCAGCAGCCGGCGCCGGCGCGGGCCAGGGACCGGGGTTCCGCGGTGGTCGAGTTCGCGGCGATCGTGCCTCTGGTCGGCGCCGTCCTGCTGCTGGTGTGGCAGGTCGTGCTGATCGGCATCACGTCGATGTACTCCAGCCACGCCGCCAACGAGGCCGCCCGCGCCGTCGACGTCATCGGCTACGACCAGGGCAGCACGCCGGAGGCGCGCGCGAACCGCGAGGAGGTGCGCCGCCGGGCCGTGGCACGCGTCTCGGGCCCCTGGGCCGACCGCGAGCACCTGCGCATCCAGGTCGCCGACGGCTACGCCAAGGTCACGATCGACTGCCCCGCGGTGCTGCCCGGCTGGCGCACGCCGTTCGGCATCTCCACCAGGTCGAAGATCGTCAATGAGCGGGACGGGGACGGGAGGTGAGGTCATGAGAGGGCATCGGGACGCCGACCGCCGCCGGGGCGCCCGGCGGGTCGACCGCGGCGCCGCCGCGGTCGAGTTCGCCGCGGTCCTGCCGCTGGCCCTGATGATCATCTTTCTGGCGTTCCAGGCGTACATGGCCTCTACGACGGTGGAGCGCGTGGAGAACGCCGCGCGCACCGGCGCCCGCGAGGCCAGCAAGCGCATGGACGCCGGAAGCTGCGAGAAGTGGGCGCAGGACGCCATGCCGTACTGGCTGAACGACTACTCGATCTCGGGCGGGCCGACCACGGTGAACGACGGCGACGCCGTCTCCTGCCGGGTGAAGGCCCAGGTCCCGGTGATCTGGAAGGGGATTCCCTTGGACTTCGGCGTCACCCGTACCGTGACCATGCCGCTGGGGTGACCGATGGCGCTCAAGGATCGACTCGAAGAGGACAGGTCGTCGTCGGAGCGGACCGGCCGCAACACCGTGGGCCACTGGCGCGCGCGGCTGCTCGAGGAGATCAACCTCGACGAGCTCGCGACGCTGACGATGGCGCAGCGGCGGGCCCGGCTGGAGAAGGTCACCGGCCTGCTCATCACCCGCGAGGGCCCGGTGCTCGCCGCCGGAGAGCGGGCCAACCTGATCCGCCGGGTGGTGGACGAGGCGCTCGGCCTCGGCGTGCTGGAGCCGCTGCTCGCCGACCCGAGCGTCACCGAGATCATGGTGAACGGCCCCGACCACGTGTTCGTGGAGCGGGCCGGCCGGGTCCAGCGGCTGGAGAACGGCTTCGCCAGCGAGGACCAGCTCTACCAGACCATCGACCGGATCGTCGCGCAGGTCAACCGGCGCGTGGACGAGTCCAGCCCGATGGTGGACGCGCGGTTGCCGACCGGTGAGCGCGTCAACGTCATCATCCCGCCGCTGTCGCTGATCGGCCCGATCCTGACGATCCGGCGCTTCCCCCGCGCCTACACGATCGAGCAGCTGGCGGGCATGGGGTCGATGGACGCGGCGACGGGAATGCTGCTGGCCTCGTTCGTCCGGGCCCGGCTCAACGTGGTGATCTCGGGCGGTACCGGCACCGGGAAGACGACGATGCTGAACGCCCTGTCGGCGTTCGTCCCCGACTGGGAGCGCATCGTCACCATCGAGGACTCCGCGGAGCTGCAGCTCAAGCAGGAGCACGTCATCCCGCTGGAGTCCAGGCCGCCCAACATCGAGGGCAAGGGCCAGATCACCATCCGCGACCTGGTGCGCAACGCGCTGCGCATGCGCCCGGACCGCATCATCGTCGGCGAGGTCCGCGGCGGCGAGACCCTGGACATGCTGCAGGCGATGAACACCGGTCACGACGGGTCGCTGGTGACCGTGCACGCCAACTCCACCGAGGACACCATCTACCGGCTGCAGACGCTGGCGAGCATGAGCGACGTCAAGCTGCCGTTCGAGGCGATCCGCGACCAGATCAACAGCGCGGTCGACGTGATCGTCCAGCTCAGCCGCGGGCCGGACGGGACGCGCCGCATCACCGAGGTCGCCGTGGTGGCCTCCCGCAACCGGGAGGCGTTCGCGCTGCGCAGCGTGATGCGGTTCGAGTCCGCCCCGATCGGCCCGGACCGGGTCGTGCGGGGCGAGTTCCGGGCCCACCCGCTCCCGCCGGAGCTCGCCAACCGGCTCTTCCACGCCGGGGAGAGCATCCCCCCGGCCTTCGGCGTCGGGAACGACCCCGACCATATCCGGGAGGTCTCGTGAGTCTCTCGCTCCCCGCCATCCTGCTGATCCTCGCCGTGACGCTGGCGCTCGTCGTGTGGGCGGTCGGTGACCTCGCCACCGGCTTCGAGCGACGGCGCCGGCTCGCGGCCCGGTCGGCGCTGGCCGAGGAGAAGGCGCTCGGCGGGCTGAGCGACCGGCTGGACCTCGCGCTGCGCCGGACGGACTTGGGCAAGGCCATCGCCCGCCGTATCGCGGCCTCCGGGCTGCGCATCCGGGTGTCGACCTTCCTGCTGCTCATGGTGGCGGGCGCGGCCGGCGCGATCTTCCTGATCGGCGAGTGGATGGCGCCGCTGTTCGGGGTGCTCGCGGCGGCCGGTGTCGCCTGGTCCTTCTTCGCCTTCCTGCGGCGCCGCGAGGACCGGCGCAAGGAGGCGTTCGTCGCGCAGTTGCCCGACCTCGCGCGGGTGCTGTCGAACGCCACCAACGCGGGGCTGGCGCTGCGCACCGCACTCGAGATCGCGGCGGACGAGCTGGACGAGCCGGCGCACACCGAGCTCGGCCGCACCGCCGACGCGCTGCGGCTCGGCCAGTCGCTGGACGACGCGCTGCGCGACCTGGCCGAGCGGCTGCCGTCCCGCGAGCTGGGGGTGCTGGTCAGCACGCTGGTGGTGTCGTCCAGGGCGGGCGGCTCGCTGGTCACCGCGCTGCGCACGATCGCCTCCACGTTGGAGGAGCGCAAGGAGATCCGGCGCGAGGTAAAGACGATCATGGGTGAGGCGGTGGTCAGCAACTGGGCCATCGGCGTCCTCGGCCTCGGCTCGATCGTGATGGTCAATCTCATCCAGCCCGGCGCGCTGCGCGCCATGAGCGGGCACATCATCGGGCAGATCATCCTCGGCATCGCCGCGATCTTCTTCACGCTGAGCCTGTTCATCATCCGCCGTATCACCCGGATCGACATTTGAGGTCGCGATGATGGTTCTCGGAATCGGTCTCGCAGGCGCGCTCTGCGTCGTCCTGGCGGTGTGGGGCTTCTCGCTCGTGCGCGCGGGCGAGCGGGTCGCGCCGTCCGCGGTGCCGGTCAAGACGAAGGCGAAGAAGAACGACGCCTTCATCCTCAACGTGATCGCCGACATCATCGGGCGGCCGTTCACCGGGCTCGCGATGGAGTTGCTCGCCCCTTGGCGGGCGAGCATCCGCAAGCGCATCGACGCGGCGGGGCGTCCCGGCGGCATGACCGTCGAGTCGTACGCGCGGACGACGGCGGGCTACGTCATCATGTTCGCCACGCTGGCACTGCTGATGATCGCCATCGGCCAGCCGTTCTTCGGGCTCCTCTGCCTGCTCGGCGCCCTGCAGAACGAGGGCGTCCTGCGGGGGCGGATGAACGCCCGGCAGGACACCATCCAGCGGACGCTGCCCGACTTCCTGGACGTGCTGGCGGTGACCGTGTCCGCCGGCCTCAGCTTCCGCGTGGCGCTCGACCGGGTCGCGGGCAGCATGCCAGGGCCCCTGGCGGACGAGTTCATGGTCGCCCTCCGCCAGATGGAACTGGGGACCTCCCGACGGGAGGCGTTCGAGGACCTGCGGAACCGCAACAACTCGGAGGCGCTGTCGTCGTTCGTGACCGCGCTGCTGCAGGCGGAGGAACTCGGCGCCCCGCTGCAGACCGCGCTCATGGACATCAGCAAGGACATGCGGCGCGAGTCGTCGCAGTGGGCAAAGCGGAAGGCGCAGCGCACCACGCCCCAGATCACCGCCGTCAGCACGGCGCTCACCCTGCCCGCCGTGATGCTGCTCGTCCTTGGGGGGATGTTCTTCGGCTCGGGAGCGAACCTTGGTGGATTCTTCGGGAACTGAGCGCCGCGACGGCGCGCGGGAGACGCTGTCCGACCGGGTCGGCGCGGCCTTCCAGCTGCTGATGCAGGTCAGGATGCTCGTGGCCGCGATCACGCTGCTGCTGATCCCGCGGGACGGGCTCGTCCCGCAGGCATTCGTCCTCGTCACCTGCATCGTGCTGCTGTCGTGGCTCGCGGCCAATCACTGGAGGCTGCTCGTCCCCTGGCTGCTTCGGCATCCGATCCTGCTCGCCCTCGACATCTGCGTCTCCTTCGCCGTCCTCGGCATCGGCGGGACGTCCGGGCCGTTCTTCCTGTCGACCGTCATCACCGCCGCCGTCGCCGGGTTGCTGTACCGGTGGCCGGGCGTGGTGGGCGTGAGCGTCATCCAGATCATCCTGTACTACGGGACGCTGGCCTTCTCGCTGCAGAACGAGGCCGTCGTCCTGGACACCTTCCAGTCCGTCATAGGGCAGCCCGTCTTCTACCCCCTGGCCGGGTTCGCCGGCGCCGCGCTCCGCAGGCTGTTCGACGAGCAGGCCAGGATCGAAGACGCGCACCGCCAGGCCGAGGTGGTGGCGGCGGCCGCGGAGGAGCGGGCCCGGCTCGCCCGGGAGATGCACGACTCGCTGGCCAAGACGCTGCGCGGCATCTCTCTGGCGGCGGCCACGCTGCCGGTCTGGATCCGCAACGAGCCCGCCCGGGGGATGGCGGAGGCCGAGCGCATCGCGGCCGCGGCGGAGATCGCCTCCCGGGAGGCCCGCAACCTGCTGGACGAGCTGCGCAGCGAGTCGATCATGCAGTCGCTGCGCGAGGCGGTCGAGGAGACCGTGCGGCAGTGGTCTGCGGATGCGGACGTCCAGGTCGCCCTCGAACTCGACGAGCGCGCCGACCTGCCGCCCATGGCCCGCTACGAGGCGGTCGCGATCCTGTCGGAGACGCTGACCAATGTCGCCCGGCACGCCGAAGCCCGGCAGGTGCTGGTCCGGCTCGCGGCCGAGGGCGCCGACGTCGTGGTCACCGTCCGCGACGACGGCAAGGGCTTCGAGGTGAAGGAGCTGCCGGTGCTGGCCCGCGACGGCCACTACGGGATGGTCGGGCTGCACGAGCGCGCCGCCCGGGTGGGCGGGACGGTGACGGTCCTGTCCGAGCCGGGCGGCGGGACCACGGTGACCACGCGGCTGCCCCGCACCACACCTGCTGATCAACGTCTGGCCGAGGTGAGTTGAGTTGAGCGTTCCGAGGATCATGGTGGT
The DNA here is from genome assembly GCF_040492135.1 of Actinomadura sp. NPDC000600. Classification (NCBI taxonomy): domain Bacteria; kingdom Bacillati; phylum Actinomycetota; class Actinomycetes; order Streptosporangiales; family Thermomonosporaceae; genus Actinomadura; species Actinomadura sp. NPDC000600. The sequence goes on along the minus strand of NZ_JBEUPD010000043.1, from coordinate 50,405 downwards.
CGACGACAACCTCGTCGTGCGGTCCGGCCTGATCTCGCTGCTGGAGGCCTCGGGCTTCGAGGTCGTGGGCGAGGCCGGCGACGGCCGGACCGCGCTCGACCTGGCGGCCGAGGTCGAACCCGACCTGGTGCTCCTCGACGTGCAGATGCCGCTGATGGACGGCGTGACGGCGGTGAAGACGCTGAGCGAGAGCACCCGCGTCATCATGCTGACCTACACCGACGACGACCGGGTGATCCGGGAGGCCATCGGGAACGGCGCCACCGGCTACCTGGTGCACGGCACCTTCTCCGCCGACGAACTCGCCGCGGCCGTGCGCGGGGCGATCAGCGGGGTGCACTCGCTGTCGCAGGCCGCCGTGTCCGCACTCGTGGGCACGCCCGGCGGCCGCGGCGGACACGACCCGGCCGCGGCGCGGCCCCCCGCCCAGGCTTCGCCGGCCTCCACGGCGTCCGATACCGCGGGATCGGCGCCGCGCCCCTACGAGACTCCCGACACCGACCGCTACGGCCTGTCGGCCCGGGAGGCGGAGGTCATGAACCTGATCGTCCAGGGGCACTCCAACGGGGAGATCGCGGGTCGCCTGTTCCTCGCGGAGAAGACCGTGAAGAACCACGTGAACCGCATTTACGCCAAGCTCGGCGTGACCTCGCGCGCCTCGGCGATCGCCCGCTGGCTCGGCACGGCCGGCCCGGAGGGGCGGTGACCCGGACGGCGGTCGACGGGCGCGGCGCCGCCGGTGCGGGCCGCCCGCCGGACGGGGTGGGCTCCTGGGCCCAATGCGGATTGGGCCCGTATTCCGCCCCGGATTGGGCCACCGGACCCTGGGGGAAAAGCACTCGGCTCCCTAATGTTGTCATCAACGCGGAGGGACCAGAGAGCCAGGAGGAAAGAAATGAACCTCGCCCCCCTGTACGTGACGCTTCAGACTTTTGTCCTCGACCGGATCGAGCGGGTCAGGAACGACTCCGACAAGGGCGCCAGCCTCATCGAGTACGCGGCGCTGCTCGTCCTGGTCGGCGCCATTGTGGCGGCGCTGTACGCGGCTGGTATCGTCGGCAAGCTCGACACGGCCGTCACCAACGCCCTGACCAAGATCTTCGACGGCTCGGCGACCTGATCGGATCCCGTCCGCGGGAATCCGGCCGGCCTGCAGAGCACGCCCACGGCGAAGGGAAACCGTTACTTCCGACGGTTTCCCTTTCGCCGTTGTTGTGGTTTTTGTCATGTCAGTCGATCGAGTGGCGGACGGATCAATGGAGCAGTCAGTGGGAAACAGGAAGCGGCGGCAGGCGGGCGGCGCCGGTGCGCGCGGCCGGAGCCTGCGGCTCTGGGTGGCCGGGGGCGCGGCACTCGGGCTGGCCCTGGCCGGCTGCAGCGGCGGAGACGACGGCGGCAAGGCGAGCCCGGCTCCGTCCAAGGGCGGCGGGAACGGGGGCGGGACGTCCGCCAAGGCCCTGCAGTCGCAGCCCATGGCCCACGCCGACGGTCCCGCGCACGCCGAGCTGCTGGCACTGACCCCGTCCGCGAACAACACCGTGACGCTGCGGGCGAGGATCGTCAACGACGGCCCCCAGCGGATCAGGCTCTCGCAGATCTTCGTCGACACCGGGCGGCAGAACCAGGTCGCCGGCCTGCTCGGCTCCGGGGGGCTCGCCCTCGTGGACGGGGCGGGCAACAAGATGTACCACCCCCTGACGGCCGGCGACGGCCACTGCCTGTGCAGCGACGTGAACAACGTCGAGGTCCAGCCCGGCAAGGCCCAGGAGCTGTACGCCGTCTTCCCCGCGCCGCCGGTGAAGAACGTCATGGTGTGGGTGCCGCTCGCGCCCCCGTTCACCGACGTCGCGATCCCGAGCGGGTCGGCGGGCCCGGCGCCCGGCCAGACCCTCGACCCGGGGTCCGCGCAGCTCGGCCGGCCGGTGGTCCGCCCGCTCATCGGCACGTCGGAGGGCGCCGCCGAGGCGATCGACCAGGACGGCAACGACACCCGGGTGCGGCTCTCGGCCGACGTGCTGTTCGCCCTGAACAAGGCCGACCTCACCCCGCAGGCCGACGCCACCCTTCAGAAGGTGGCCAAGCAGATCGACGCCTCCCGCGGCCCGACGGTGACCATCGACGGCTACACCGACAACTCGGGCAACGACGCCATCAACAACCCGCTGTCGCAGCGGCGCGCCCAGGCGGTCGAGGCCAAGCTGAAGGGCCTGGTCACCCGGCAGGGCGTCGACTTCAGGTCGGCGGGTCACGGGTCCGCCGACCCCGTGGCGGACAACTCCTCCGAGGAGGGCCGCCGCAAGAACCGCCGCGTCGCGGTGACCTTCGCCCGCCCGCCGGAGCCGGCGCCGCCGGCCGCGCCGCCGAGCGCACCGCCCGCGTCCGGGGGCGCGCTGCCCGTCGTCGCGTCGGTCAGGCCGAACATCAAGTCTCCGCGGGAACTGGACACGGCGGCGAACAACCTGAAGTTCGATGTCAACGCGGTGCACCGCGACGCGGGCGGCCTCGTCACGGTGAACTGGACGCTCACGAACATGTCCGACAAGGTGACGGCGGTCGCCGCCGGGCTCGGCAGGCCGCAGTCGCTCGAGTACTCGGGGCCCTCGACCAACGGCGCCCGCCTGCTCGACCCCGCGGAGAAGATGCGGTACTGGCCGGTGCGCAACAGTGAGGACTCCTGCCTGTGCACCCAGCTCGCCAACCGCGCCCGCGGCGAGCTCAAGCCCAAGGAGAGCGTCACCTACACCGACGTCTACAAGGTGCCGGCGAGCGTCACGACCGTCGACGTCGAGCTGCCCTGGTTCACGCAGACGATCCCGCTGAAGGGCCTCACCATCAAGTGAGCCCCAGGACGAGGGCCCGGCGGTCCGGCGCGCGGACCGCCGCGGCCCTCACCTTCGGGCCCGGCGTCGCTCCGCCGATCGCACCGCGGGGTATCCGCCGCGGGGCCGTCTGAGGACCCCGAGCCCAGGGGACTGGGTCCATGCTTGGGTCCGCGGACCCTGCCATTCGCGAACGCCCGCGCATAACGTCGAGAACTATGCGCCCACTTGCACAGCGACGGTCGAGTGACCTGGGTGACGCGCCGGACGAGGGCGTGATGGAAACGGCCGATAACGACGCCGTCGCGTCCGGGGACGACGGCGCCGGAACGGGTACCGGCACCGAAAAAGAAATCAACCCCGAAACAAAGACCGGTACCGGAGCGGCGGCGGCCGCGGGGGAAGATAGCGCGGAGTCCGGTCGGCGTCTCCGCCATCCGGGAATGGGCGCCGTTTTCGGTGCGGCATGGGTCTTGTTCGGCTGTGCGATGGGGTTCGGAAGGCTGAGCGACAACTCCTACTTCTGGCACCTGCGCACGGGCCAGTGGATTCTCGACCACGGATTCCCGCGGGGCGACGTCTTCTCCTACACCGCGCCCGGGACTCACTGGGTCCTCCAGTCGTGGTTGGCGGAGGTCCTCTACGCCGGGCTCGACCGGACGATGGGCCCCCTCGGGGTCCGGCTGCTGTGCGCGGTCACCGGCGGAGTCGTCGCCTACCTGGCGTACCGGATGGTGGTGCGGCTCGCGGGCGACCACGTCAAGGGCGCCTTCCTCAACGTCCCGGCCGTGCTCGCCTCGGCGATGCTGTGGGGGGAGCGGCCGCTGTTCCTCGGCATCCTCGCGTTCCTGCTGATCGTGTGGGTGGTCGAGCTACCGGAGTCGGGTCTCGGCCGGCGGCCCCTCGTCTGGATCCCGCTGATCGTCGCCCTCTGGGCCAACGTGCACGGGACGTGGGTCCTGGGCGGCGGCTACCTCGGGCTGCACCTGCTCGGCCGGTGGCTCGAAGGCGCCCCGCCCTGGCGAGGGCGCGAGCTGCGCCTGCTGCAGGGCTCCCTGATCGCCCTCGTCCTCTGCGCCGCCAACCCGTACGGCATCGAGATGGTGACCTTCCCCTTCCACCTGATGGGGATGAGCGACTTCCTGAGCAACGTCGCCGAATGGGGGTCACCGGACTTCCGCGCCCCCCAGGGCGCGCTGTTCGCGGCCTGGACGGCGGTGGTGCTCGGCGTCCTCGCGCTGGCGCCCGTCCGGCCGTCCCGCCGCGACGTCCTGGTCACGATCCCGTTCGTGCTGCTCGGGATGTGGGCGCTGCGCAACATCGCCATCGTCCCGGTCGTCACGCTGCCCATCACGGCGCGGCTGCTGGCCCGGCCTCGCCCCGACCCCGGCCGCCGGACGAACTGGGTCCTGCTCGCGGCCATCGTCACGGCGGGCTCGGTCTGGCTCGGGAACCTCGCCGCGAAGCCCGACTACGAACTCGACGACTACCCGGTCGCGGCCATGCACGTCCTGCGGGACCAGGGCCTGATGGGGCAGCGGATGTTCACCTCTGACGTGTGGGGCGCCTACACGCTCAAGGAGTACTCGTCGCGGCAGAAGGTCTTCATCGACGACCGCTACGACATGTACCCGAAGAAGCTCCTGTTCGAGTACCTGGACGTGCTGAACGTCCGGCCGAACTGGGAGGCCGTGCTCGATGAGCACGGGGTGTCGGTCATCGTGTGGCACACCGAGCACCCGCTGACCCGGGTGCTCGACCTGAGCCCGCACTGGCGCCGCGTCTACCGGGACAAGACCGCGACCGTTTACGTACGGAAGTAGGGGATGTGAGGAGATTTCCCGTGCGCTGGCTCGGGGGCCTAGCCGTCACGCTGGTGGCCGCGTGCGTCTGCGTGATCACCGCGGCCGGGCTCTGGGGGCCGTCCGGCGCGGTCGCCACCACCGACCGCTGCCTCTGCCTGCTGGGCTCGCCGCCGTCCCCGTCGGGGCTCGTCATCTCGCTGTGGGTCGCGCTGACTGCCGGTGCCTGCGGGACCGCGGCCGGCCTCGCGGCACTGCGGCGGGGCTGGCGGCCGCGGCCCCGCGTGCTGGCGGCCGTCGGCCTGCTGATCGCGGCGGTGTTCGTCGCCCTTCCGGCGATGGGCTCCACCGACCTGCTCAACTACGCGGCGTTCGGGCGGATGAGCGCGCTCGGGCACAGCCCCTACGAGATGACGCCGATCGAGCTGCGCCGGCTCGGCGACCCCATCGGCCTGCTCACGACGAAGTCGTGGGAGGACGCGCCGTCGGTGTACGGTCCGGTCGCCACCGCCACCGAGTGGGCGGCGTCCCGCCTCGGCGGCTCGTCCATGGCGTGGACGATCTTCTGGCTGAAGGTGTGGAACGGGGCCGCGTTCGCGCTCGGCGCGCTCGCCCTCGACCGGATGGCCGGGCCGGACGCCGCCCGCCGGGCCCGCGCTCACCTGCTCTGGACGCTCAACCCCCTGCTGCTCTGGCACCTGGTCGCGGGCGGGCACGTCGACGGGCTGGCAGCCGGGCTCGCGGTCACCGCGCTCTGGGCGGGGCTCCGGGCGGGGCGGGCCGCCTCGCGGCTCGGCGGCTTCGGCCTCGGCGCGGCCGCGGGCGTGCTGCTCGGCGCCGCGGTGGCGGTGAAGGCGCCGTTCGCGGTGTTCGGGCTCGGTCTGCTGTGGGCGGCGCGGCGCTCGCCGCGGGCCCTCGCGGGCGGCGCACTCGGCACGGTGGCCGTGCTGATCCCCGGCTACGCCGCGACCGGGCCCGAGGCGATCCGGGTACTGGTGGCGCGGGGCGCCGACCCGTCCTGGATCGGCACCTGGAAGATGATCATGATCGGGACCGGCGCGCGGCCGCCCGGGTGGGTGCTGTCGTGGGGTGCGCTGCTCCTCACCGTCCTGGTGGCGGCGGTGTTCCTGCGCGGGCTGCTGCCCGGCTTCGGCAGTGGCCGCCAGGCGGACCCTCAGGCGGTCGCGGTCCGGGTCGCGCTCGCTGTCGGGATCGCCTGGACGGTCGTGACGCCCGTCTACTTCCCCTGGTACGAGGCGATGCTGTTCCCGCTGCTCGCGCTCGTCCCGGCGTCCCGGCTGGACGGCATCGAGATCGGCCGGACCGGGGTGGCGTCCGTCGCGTCCGTTCCCGGCCTCGGCGTGGTGATCCACGCGGTGCCGATGCAGCTGACCGCCGCGATCACCGCGATGATCGTCACGCCGCTGGTGCTCATGGTCACCGGAATCATGCTCGTGCACGGCAGCCTGGCAGGCGGCCGCAGGGCGAAGGACCGCCCGCTGGACGGGGTCGTGGCGGAGCGGCCGGGGTCAGGCCCGGTCGATCGTCACGTCGTCGAAGAAGGCGACGCTGGCGGGGGCCGCGTAGCGGCGGCCGGGACGGCCGGCGAGGAGCCCGGCCCGGCCGGTGAGGGGCCCCTCGGCGGAGGCCCCCTCGGCGACCTCGTGGCCGTCGACCCATGCCCGGACGCGGGTGCCGCCGCCTGACGTCTCGCACAGCATCCGGATCTCCGCCGCGGCCCCCGGGCTCGCCGCCGCGTCCGCCGAACGGCCGAGCTCGGCATGGTTCCGCCCGGACGTCCTGCGTATGGCGATGTGCCCGTCGCGGGCGAGCACGACCTCGAACCGGGCCGTTCCGTCGTCGCGGCAGTACAGGCCGCCCTCGTCGCGCGGCTCCTGCGACACGACCCGCACCTTCGCCCCGATCAGCAGCCGCGGGGGCAGGGCGGACACCGGCGCGGCCTGCGCGCCGAACTCGTCGGTCGAGTTCTGCGAGATCGTGTAGCCGCCGTTCTCGTAGCGGTGGAAATAGTCGCTGATCCCGCCCTCGTTCCAGCCCTTGGACCTGTCGGAGAAGTCGTCGTCGAACAGGTGCTGCTCGGCCGCCGGCGGACCGCCCGCCGCGTCCAGCACCATGAGCGCGGTCGCGCCGACCGCGGCGGCCGCGCACAGCGCCGTGACGGCCCAGGCGGCGCGCCGCCGTGCGGCTGTGCGCCACAGCCCCGAGTTCCGCAGCGTCGTCAGCAGGGTTCGTCCGTCGTGCGTCCAGCCCCGCCGCCTGCGCATCGGCTCCGACCGGCGGTTCGCGGCGGGCGGCAGGGTCACGAAGCGCGCCGCGTTCGCCGGATCGGGCTCGCCGGTGAGCATGCGCAGCAGTTCGGCGGCGTCGGGACGCTCGGACGGGTCCTTCGCGGTGGCGCGCTCGACGATCCGCCGCATCTCGGGGGCGAGGCCCTCGAGTTGCGGCTCCCCGTAGACGGTCCGGTACAGGATCTCGCCGACGTTGTCGCCTGGGAACGGCGGGAGTCCCGTCGCCGCCCACACCACGACGCAGCCCCAGGTGAACACGTCGGCGGCCGTGGTGACCGGCCGTCCGATGAGGCCCTCCGGCGCCATGAAGGACGGCGTGCCCATCGTCTCGCCGGTCTGCGTCATCCGCCCGTCGGTCTCCAGGGTCCGCGCGATGCCGAAGTCGATGACGCGCGGCCCGAAGGGGGAGAGCAGGATGTTCGCCGGCTTCAGGTCGCGGTGCACCACCCCCGCGCCGTGGATGGCCGAGAGCGCGGCCGCCACCCCGACGGCGAGCGCCTCGAGGTCGGCGCCGCGCAGCGGGCCGTTCTCCATCACCGTCTCTTCGAGCGTCGGACCCGGAATGTACTCGGTGACCACGAACAGCCGCTCGCCGTCCACGTCGGCGTCCAGAACGGGCGCCGTGCAGAACGGCCGCACCCGGCGGGCGGCCTTCACCTCGCGCCGGAACCGTTCCCGGAATTCCGGCCGTGCCGACAACTTCGGATGAATTTCCTTGATCGCGACCTGTCGCCGCTCTTCGTCCTCGGCGAGGTATACGGTGCCCATTCCGCCGGAGCCGAGGACGCGCAGCAAACGGTAACGTCCGAGCCGTTCTCCGGGACGGCGCGTGCCGTCCGCGCTCACCGAGGACATGGCGCTGACCGTAGCCACCGGCCCGGGGAGCCGCAAGCGCGCGCGTCGGCGGTGACGGAATGTACCGCTAATGGGCCCCTGGGCCCTGGCTGCCCGAGTCCCCCGGCGTCTAGGGTCCCCAATGGACAGTCGTGATCGACGCCGTAGGGGTGTGACGGGGAATGCTGCAACGGCTCATGTCCGGGCGGAGCCGGAACGGGGACCGGGGCGCCGCCACGACCACGGTCATCGTGGGAATGGCGCTTCTGCTCGTCGCGGGCCTTCTGCTGTTCAGCCGCGTGGCCCATGCGAACGACTTGCGCACGAAGGCGCAGACCGGTGCGGACGCGGCCGCGCTCGGCACTCTCACTCCGTTGCGGGACCAGGCCGTCGGATTGGCGCTGGAGGGAATCGACCCGTCCGGCGCCGGCTACTGGCTGGTCGACGGGTCCGCGAGCGACCACGCCAAGGTCTTCGCGAACAAGAACAACTCCCAACTCATCGGCGAGGCCCATCTCACCGGACTCTTCGGCAACACGGCCAAGGTCAAGACGCGGACCAACGACTGCCAGCTCAAACGCAAGGAAGAGCTGACGGACAAGGAGAAGGACGACCTCAAGCACCACCGGAACCTGTGCACCGACACCGGCGGCAAGAAGGGGATCGGGCGCTTCGGCACCGCCACCGCGATCGCCAAGGTCTTCTACCCCGAGTGCCACTACGAGTACGATCCGCAGCCGCCGGACAATCCCGCCGACCCGACCGGCGGCGCGATGACCGGAAAGCTGATCTGCGGAAACGGCGTCCAAGCCTTTCCCAACGGCAACCGCGAGCAGGTCGAGCGGCTCTTCCGGGTGCGCCTCGTCGACCGCGAGGACCCCGTCCAGTACACGGGTCTCCCCGACGGCCTCGGCGGCCCGGCGGGCGGTGGCCCCGCCGTAGTCTCGGAGTGCATCAAGACCGGCAAGAAGCCGGAGGACAGCCTTTCGTTCGGCGCGCGCGTGGTCGCCTGGGCCCTGTGCTGGCAGGGGACGCCGTACTCGTGGGGCGGCGGCACCTACAGCGGCCCGAGCTACGGGATCTGCTGCTCACCCGGTGGTTACAGCGGTGCCCGCACCTTGGGCTTCGACTGCAGCGGCCTCACCATGTACGCCGTGTACCAGGCGTCCCACGGGAAGATCGCCCTGGGCCACTTCACCGGATCGCAGGTGAGCGACAGCCGGGGCCAGAGGGTCTCCACCAGTGCGCTCCAGCCGGGAGACCTGATCTTCTTCGGTGCTTATCCGACCCATCATGTCGCCATATATTATGGTGATAATAAAATGGTAGAAGCGCCACAGACGGGGAGCTGGGTCAAGATATCCACGCTTCGCTCGCCCTCGTACGCCATGCGTTTCAACGGCTGACGGGCGGAGCCGCCACCGGGGGCCCAAGGAGAGGGCCTAACCGCGGCGGGTCGACTGGGCCCCGTGAAAGGGACCCGGGACTCTGGGGCCGGGCCGGTTTCGGTCCTACCTTGTGCGTATGCGAGTCCTGTACGGTGCGTGGTCGTCGGCGATCCTCGTGTGCGCCGTCGGGTTCGGCGCCCTCATCGTCCTGGAGCCCGCCGACACGGGCGACGACCTCGACCAGGTCCTGCGCGTCCACCTCCCGTGGGTCGTGGCGAACTTCCTGATGGGCTGGGCGGCCGGTGTCTACACCCGGAACGCGCTCACCGGACCGCCCAGGATCCTCGCCGTCCTCGCGGTGCCCCTGGTCGCCACGGTCGCCGGGCTCGCATTCGCGGTGCCCCGGACGTCGAGCGCCCTCGGTGTCGTCCTGCACTTCATCGAGACGCTCTTCGGCGTGGCCGTCGGCCTGGCGATGGCTCGCGGCCTGTCCCGCACCCAGGAGGACCTGGACGTCCCGGACCTCGAACCGGGATGGGAGGGCTTCTACGACCAGGCGCTCCCTCCCGACACCCCGGCGGAGCAGGTACCGGGCACACCCGAGGCGATGCGGGCGGACGCGCAGAGGGCCCCGCTGGGCGAGGTGACCGAGCTCCGGCCGCCCCAAGGGCAAGGGCCGCGACGCCCGGCCGTCCATCGACCGGTGCCCACCCCGCTGAGGGAACCCGCACCGGCGCCGGAGCAGCCGCGCGAGCTGCGGCCGCCAGACCGGCGGCCGGCCGCCCCGCAGGCGCCCGCCCCACGGCCGCAGGGCGCGCCGGAGCGCGGCCCCGGGCCGCCTCCGAACTTCGGTTCCGTGCCGCGCGACCGTCAGACGTGAGCTACTGGATCCCGCTGACCTGGTTCGCGGGCGGCGCCTGCACGGTGACCGGGGAGCCCCACCGGGTGTAGGTGGCCTCCCAGCGCGCCTTGCCTGCCATCGTGACGGTGAACTTCTGCGGCAGGCCCTTGCCGTCCACCCACAGCGACCACGGCAGCGTGTCGACGCCACCGGAGTCGAGAGCCTTCAGCGCCGGGTCGCCGGACAGCGCGCCGGTGCTCGTCTTCCCGTCGTAGCGCTGCGCCTCCTGCCCGTTCACCTGCTCCTTCACCGGCTTCCCGGTGAAGGAGCCGTTTCTGACCAGAGCCAGCCCCGTGTCGGCGGTGATCTCACGGAACGCCTCGTCGACGCCGTCCAGCAGCGTCTTCAGGGTCCGCTGGAGGTCGTCGGCCTGCTTGCTGAACTGCGGCTCTGGGGTCCCGGTAGGCCGCGCGGCCCCGATGTCCGGCCGGGCGAGACGGGCCCAGGGCTTGCCCGGCTCGATCTCCTCGCCCTCGTTCCGCACGTAGACGGTCCCGTCCAGCAGGACGGCGTGCGTTCTGCCCTCGTCGCTGATGGTGAGTTGGGCGGTGGGGGTCGCCGTGTCGGTCCGCACGTCGCCGTCGGCCCGGACGGAACTGCCGTCCTCGCCCATCGAGGTCATCTGAACGTGGAAGGCGCGCGCCGCCTTGATCTGCCGCCCGATGGTCGTCACGAGCCCCGCCGGATCCTCCGGAAGCGTCACCGGGCCGACCGTGGCCGGCGCCGCCTGCGTCGGCGTCGGGCGAGGCGACTGGGAGGCGGCCTTCCTGTGCTCACCGCCGCCCGTGCACCCGGCCGCGAGGACGCCCGCGGCGACGAGGACGGCGAGGGGGACTTCGCGCTTCATGCCCGGAACTCTAATCACTGGATCGCCCGAAGAATTGGGCCCCAGGGCCCTGTGCCGCGCCCGAGGCCGTGTGATGCGCTGACAACTCTGATTCGGGGTGTTAGGGGTGCGTGTTGGGATCGGGTTGGCGTCGCGGGGACAGAGGCGCTTCGGTCGTCGAGTACGGTGCGATCCTTTTGCTGGTCGGGGCCATCGTCACGGCCGTCACGCTTTTCGCGATCCCGGACAGGGTCTCCACCTCGACGCGGGGCGCGCTCTGCCAGATATTCGACCGCAAGGACTGCGACGACAAGGGCAAGCCCGGGTCGGACACGCCCGGCGGGACGCCCACGACGGCGCCGGGGCAGCCCGGTGTCGACCCGAACGCCAACGCACTGCCCGGTTCGCCGGAACAGGCCGCCTACGACGCCGCGAAGAAGCGTGCGGATGCGGCCGGCAAGAACACCGACAACCTCGGCGAACAGGTGAAGCAGGTGGGGGAGGAACTGCTGAAGTTCCTCTCCGAGCTGATCGGGATCGACGACGCGCTGAAATGCATCCACGGTGACATCAAGGCGTGCCTGTGGACGCTGGTGGGCGTCGTCCCGTGGGGCAAGGCGCTCAAGCTGCTGAAGAAGATCCCCGCCGCCGTCAAATTGGGCAAACGGCTGAAGAAGCTGTGGGACGCGATCGCCGCCGCCAAGAAGGAGAAGCAGGCGGCGGACGCCGCCCTCAAACAGGCGGAGAAGAACCTCGCGGAGAAGAAGGCCGCCAAGAAGCTCGCCTGCAAGGTCCCGAACAGTTTCGTGGCGGGGACAAGAGTGCTCATGGGCGACGGGCCGCCCACACCCATCGAGGACGTACGCGTCGGCGACACGGTGTGGTCCGGTGACCCCGCCTACGGGGTGAGCGCGCCGCGCCGGGTGACCGCTCTGATCCGCGGGAACGGCGTGAAGCACCTGGTGCACATCACCATCGACCCCGACGGCGTCCGCGGCGGGGCCACCGCCACCGTCACGGCCACCGTGGGCCACCCGTTCTGGCGCCCGGACGAGCGGACCTGGACCGACGCGGGCGACCTGCGCCCCGGCGCCCGCCTCGCCACGGCGCGCGGCGGAGACGCCCTCGTCGTCGCGGTCCGCCCCTTCACCCGCGTCGAGCGCGTCTACAACCTCACCGTCGCCGACCTCCACACCTACTACGTCGCCGCCGGCCCCGAAGACGTCCTCGTCCACAACAGCTGCCAGAAGCCGGAGGACGTTCGCAAGAAGCTCGACGAGGCGCTGAAGAGCACCGACCCCGACAAGCAGCTCGAAGGCAAGCTCGGGCAGAGGCTGCAGAAGTGCCTGACCGAGTTCAACTACAAGTTCCCCGCGGCCGGGGGCGTCGACGCCGGCGAGATCGACGCGGCGACGCCGGGCGCGATCATCGAGGTCTACAACGGCGAGAAGTCGGACTTCGACGGCAAGAGCAAGCAGATGACGAAGTACAAGAACCATCCGGAGATCAACCCCGGCGGCAAGCGCGCGGTGTACGTCCTGGCCCCGAACGTCTCGGAGTTGGACAGGGCCAGGTTCCGCAAGGAAAATGGCGTCAAGGTGTTCGGCAGCCTCGACCACCTCGTCAACGACCTGCGGCGCACCGGTGCGTGCTGAGGGGAGCCGATGTCGCGCAGCGTGATGGTGCTCTCCAGCGCGCCGGTGACCCCCGCGGAGTTCCTGGACGTCGTCGGCGCGCTGGGCGGTGAGACGAACGTCGGCCCCGACGGGACGCCGAGCGGCACCGTGGAGCGCGACGAGGGCCTCATGCTGGTCTACCCCTTCGAGCCCGACACGCTGCCCTACGGTCCCGACCTCCTCGCCGCCTATGGGCGGGTCCTGGGCGGCCCGCCGCGGTCGCGGGCCATGGTCGAGCTGAGCAGCGATCCCGAGAGCGAGTGGCTGGCCGCCGAGTACGTCCTCGCTGCGGCGGAGCGCTGGCCGGTGGTGGTGGACGACTTCGGCGAGCAGATCGTCGGCATCGAGGAGTTCCAGAGGCGCTTGGCGAAACGGCCGAGCGGCTTCTTCCAACCGGACGCGTGGTACGACCCCAGCCCTGCGGCGGCACGGCGCGACCGGGTGGTGGAGGTGACGCTGCTCCTTCCGGGGACGGTGGAGCCGGGCGGTGTCGCGCGGCTCGTCCGGTCTCTCGGCGGGCGGCTCGACCCCGACGACCGGACCGACGCGCTCCTGGAGCGGGGCGCGGCGCGGGTGTGGCTTCGGGCGGCCGGCCCCGGGGAGGCGCCCGTGGACCCCGGGAAGATCGGCCTGCACCGCGAGGTGCTCGGAGAGCCGCCGTACAACTCGGTCGCCCTCGAAGTGTTCGACACGGCCGAGTCCCAGACGCTCGCCGCGGAGCTGGTGGAGGCCGCCGCGGCGCACTGGCCGGTCCTCGTGCGGGGTGTCTCCGGACAGGTCATGACCGTGGGGGACGTCCGGGACAGGGTCGCGGCCGGGGCGGTGGACGTTCTCGATCCCTAGGTCCGCGGGCCCGGTCGTTGGGCCCCCGCGTGCCTCGACGGCGGGCGGGTGGACGGGCGGCTTTTCGGGCCTGGGAATGGGTCCGGGGGCCCTGGGGAGGGCATTAGTCCGCAAATAACCTTCCGGCATGCGAAATGGACTCGGCCGGGCCGGCGTGCGGCGCGACGGCGGGGCCGCGACGATCGAATATGCGGTGCTGCTGGTCATCGCCTCGCTGCTGATCGTGGCGCTGCTGCTCATGGTGCCCAACCCGGTCGGGTCGCATGTCAAGATCGCGCTCTGCAAGATCTTCGGCGGTACCGACTGCTCGTCGCAGCCGTACAACTACAAGCCGCCGGCATCGGCGTGCATCACCGGCTCCGACTCCAAGAAGGTCGGCTACTCGGTGACCGCCTTCTCCGTCAAGGTCGGGCAGAACTTCCAGTTCGTGAAGATCAAGTACGCGGACGGCAAGGTCCGCATCATGATCGTCCCGGCCGACTACAAGCTCGGCGCGGAGGCCGAGATCGGCGGCAAGCTCCAGTTCGGCAAGGGCAGTTTCGGCGGGGAGCTCGGCGCGAAGGTCGAGGGGTCGGTCAACTTCAAGTACGGCGACACCTGGATCTTCCCCGACGACAAGGCCGCGGGCGACTGGCTGGACGACGTGAAGTGGGACCTCGCCCGCAAGGAGGGCGAGAAGGTCAGCCCCGGCCTCTGGGTCTTCGACAAGGTCACCGGCTGGAAGCCCAGGACCCGCGACCCCGAGATCACGCAGTGGGAGGTCGGCGCGGAGGGCGTGCTGAAGGGCGCCGCCGGTTTCGGCAACCTGACCAGCGACTCGTCGGGCAAGAAGTCGGTGAAGGACATCGGGACGGGCCTGGAGATCGAGGGCAAGGCCGGCGACGCCGTGCTCGTCACCAAGGACCAGAGCGGATCGGAGAAGGACGGCTACCCGCTCACCACGTACTCCTTCCAGGTGAAGGGTGCGGTGAAGGGCGGCGCCAAGGCGCTCGGGTACGGGCCCGGCGGGGAGAGGTCCTACATCGGGCAGACGCGGGTCACGTATGACAAGAACGGCAGGCTGAAGAGCATCACCTGGCTGACCACGCAGGAGACGAACTCCAGCGAGGGGTACAAGAACCCCGGGAAGAAGAACGCGGGCGGAACGGGGACCGACAAGCAGGTGTCGGTCACCGCGACCACGATCAACTTCGACGACTCCAACCGGGCGATCGGCGAGAAGTGGATCCACGACAACGCGTTCCTGATGCCGTTCCAGACCATCCGCAACACGTTCGACGAGAACGGCTCGGTGGTGTCGAAGGACCCCGGCCCGAACGGTGACCCGCTCGACAAGCTGCTCTACGAGCGCGGCCTCGTCAGCCGGAACGTCTACGCCGGCGACGTGGACGAGTTCAAGGTCGGCGCCGAGATCGCCGCTGAGCTCAAGTTCGGCATCGAGGGCGGATACGAGGGAGAGAAGCAGCAGATCGTCGACTCCCAGTACCTCGGCGCACCGCAGAATGGTCAGCGGACCTTCCAGCAGTGGCCGGAATGCGCGAAGAACTGAGGGAGCCGACATGGGTGCGAACAGGCTGAGGATCGCCGCCGCCGCGGCGGCCGCCGTGGCGGTCGCGGGCACGGTCGCGGGCTGCGAGTCCGGCGGGTCGGGGGAGACGCCGGACGGCTTCGTCCGCGGCGACGCGAAGGTGCTGTCGATCGCCTATCCGAAGGACTGGCAGCGCGGGCCGGAGGCCGGCCTGGCCCTGTCGATGCAGGCGCCGGGGCAGACGGCGATCCTGTCGGTGATCAAGGATGCGGCGGAGCGCGGCCGGCCGGAGATGCTGGAGGCGACCATCGAGGCCGGACCGATGATGAACGCCAAGGGCTACCACCGCACCGGCTCCAAGGCGATCAAGATCGCGGGGGCGAAGGACGCGCTTCGCATCGACTACACCTTCACCGGTTTCCGCGGGACGAGCGCTCCGGGCCAGGGAGTGGACGTCGGCGTGATCGGCAAGAACGGCCATGTCCATGATGTGCGCCTCCTCTGGGAGCGCGGCAAGCTCAAGGACGACGTCGTGGACGGCATCATCGACTCGATCAAGGTGAGCTGACATGGTCAGGCTGGTGGGTGCCTGGGGCGCGTCCCTGTTCGTCTGGCTGCTCGGCTTCGCGGCCGTCGCGCGGCTGGCGTCCGGCGCCCCGGGCGGCGAGCCGTTCACCGACGTCGACCGGATCCTGCGGCTGGACCTGCCGTGGATCCTGATCAGCATGACGATGGTCGTGATGGCCGGGGCCGTCCAGCGGGACCGCTCCAACCAGGCGCGCTGGCTCGCGAGCGTCCTCCCGATGCCGCTGGTGGTGACCCTCGCCGGGATCGCGGCCCCGATCGGCGGGAGCGGCGACACGCTCTCGGCCGTGCTGTACGTTGCCGAGGGTGCGGCCGGCGCGGCCGCGGGGCTGGCGCTGGCCGTGGTCATCAGCGTCAAGAACGACGGGCTCGGCGGGTACTGGTGATGTCCTGATGTCCTTCTGGCTCCTCGCGCTCCTGGCCCTGGCGTTCGGCGTCGCCTTCGTCGTCGGCGGGATCCAGCGGTACCGCTCGGGCCGCGAGTTCATGGCCTCGGCGCAGCGGGTCCCGGGGGTCGTCGCCGGAATCCACCGGGTCGAGAGAAGCGACAGCTACGAGTTCTTCCCGGTGCTGCGGTTCCGGACGATGGAAGGCGCCGAGATCGAGACCGTCGGGCAGACGAGGGGCGGGTCGTTCGAGTTGAACCGGCTCAAGGGGCGCCCCGTGGCGGTGCTCTACGATCCGCGGAACCCGCGCGAGGCGCGGATGGACACCTCCTCCGGGCGCGCCCTGTCCGGATCGGTCGGCATGATCGCCGCCGGCTGCGTCTTCGCGGTCCTCGGTCTCGTCATGCTGTTCGTGGCCGCGACCTGACGTCCGCTTCGCCGAATTGGGCCCTGGGGCCCATGTGGTGCGGCGGGTGCGGCCGATTGGATGGCGCGGGGGCGTTCCGCGCACCCGTCCGGTCGGACGTGCCGGGGCGAGGAATCCGGTGGATCGGGGCGAGGATCGATGGCGGCGTTGGTGCTGGTGCCCGTCGGGCTGGTCGTCGGGCTGCTCGCGGCGCCGTTGGCGGCGCCGTACGTCGGAGACGTCCCGCGCCGCCGCCGTGTCGTCCTGGGGCTGGTCACCGCGGTCCTCTACGGCCTGCTGGGGTGGCGGGTCGGCTTCGAGCCCGTCCTCCCCGCGCTGCTGTACCTCGCGGCCGTCGGCGCCCTGCTCGGCTTCATCGACGTGGCCGTCAAGCGGCTGCCCGACCGGTTCACGCTCCCCTCCTACGGCATCGCGGCGGCGCTGCTCGCCGCGGCGGCGCCGTTCACCGACGCCGGCCTGCGCCGGTTCGAGCACGCGCTCATCGGCATGGCCGCACTGTTCGCGCTGTACTTCGTGCAGGCGTTCCTGGTCCCGTCGGGGATCGGCCTGGGCGACGTCAAGCTGTCCGGCGTGCTCGGCCTCTACCTCGGCTGGTTCGGGCAGGACGCGTGGGTGGTCGGCCTGCTGGTGACCTACCTGCTCGGCGGCGTGGTGGCCGTGGGCATCATGATCGTCCGGCGCTCGCGCAAGGGCGAGTTCCCGTTCGGCCCCTACATGCTCGCCGGGGCCCTCGTCTCGGTGCTGGCCTTCGCCGCCGCGGCCGGTTGAGGGGACGGGATGGGCGTCGTCGTCGCGTGCCTGATCACGTTGCTTGCGCTGGGGCTCGTCTGCTCCGTCCCGGTCTTCCTGGTCGGAAGGCTCAGGTTCCTGGGGCGGGCGGAGCGCACCCGCGGCAGAGTGGTGAGCCGGGTCCTGGACCATGACGGGACCGGCGCGTCCAATCCCGTTCTCGAGGTCCGCTACCGGGCGGCGGACGGGCGGGAGTACACCTTCGAACAGAAGACGACGCAAACCTGGAAGGTCGGCGAGGTCGTCGAGGTCCTCTACGACTCCGCAAGGCCCGCGCGCGCCTACCTGAAGTTCGGCGTCGCCTACGTGCTGGCGATGGCCGTTTTCATGCTGGCGTTAGGACTCGGCTTAGGGTTCCTCGCCGTGCAGATGTGGCGGGCATTGGTCTGAGGCGAATGGTCGGCGGTCTCCAGGTATTCGCCGGTGAGAGCGGGTGGCGTCGTCCCCGAAGGGCGGGGTGTCACAGGCCGGCCGCGTTCGCTGCGGCTACGGCGATGCCTATGGCCATGACCAGCGGTCCGATCGCGAACAGCTGCAGGTAGTGGACGCCGAGGCGTTCGGCGGTGTCCTCGGGACGGGCCGGGTCGTAGACCACCGTCACGGGCTTGCCCGGCTTGGGGCCCGGAAAGGAGTGCAGGGAACTGGAGGCCTCGACGGGGCGCCCCTGCGGGGTGGTGAACCGGAACCGCCCCACGCGGCTCCTGGTGCTCGGACCGCCGGGGCCCATCACGTCGTCCCGCCCGACGAAGACGCCCTCCGCGCGGGCCATCCGGCCTTGCAGGCGCAGCCGCGTCACCAGTTCGTAGACGCCGCCGCAGAAGACCGCGACCCCGAGGGCGACTCCGATCAGATGGCCCATCGTTTCCTCCTGCGGTGAGGTTCGGCGTGCGGCCGCACGCGGCGAGCGGTGAGCCGGACGGTGGAGCGTTCGGGGTCCGGGAGCCGGGTGTCAGCCGCAGAGTTTGCGGTCGGCTTTGACGCCGCCGCTGATCTTGTTGATGGCGGGTGGGGCGAGGCGGAGGCCGTTCTTGCCGATGACGAGGCGGATCCCGTCGGCCGGGGCGGCGTTGTCGGCGGTGAGGAGGGCGTCGGGGAGGTCGCGTGCCAGTGCCGACGCCTGCGCCTCGCCGGACGGGGCGTAGACGATGCGGCTCTCCGGCGCGGCGGCGGCCTTCTCGACCTTGCCCGTCACCTTGAAGCCCCGCAGCCGCAGTTGCCGCACGACCCGCTTCACCAGGGGGTCGCGCGCGCCCGCGTCGACGACGGTGACGTGCACCTTGCCGGGCGCGGGCGGTTGCGGCGCCGCCTGGACGGGCTTCGCGGGTTCGGCGGGCAGCCGGTCGTCGTGCCGGATCGCCTCGAACAGCGGCTTCGCGAGCTCCTCGTTCCACTGGACGCGGTTCGGGTCCGGCGCGTACCCCTTCACCGGGACGGTCACGAACCGCACCTGGCCCGCGCTCATCCCCTTGAGCCCGTCCGCCAGCTTGCGCATGCCCGCCAGGTCCAGGTCGTCGTCGGTCGTCATCGACTTCGTGGCGGCCTTGAGGAACTTGTAGGTCTTCGCCGGGTCGGTGAGGACGGATCCGCTCGTGGCCTTGTCGACGACGGCCGCCATGAACTTCTGCTGCCGCTCGATCCGCTCCAGGTCGGACCCGTCGCCGAGCGAGTAGCGCGCCCGGACGTACCCGAGCGCGTCGTCGCCCTTCACGGTCTGCTTGCCGGCCTTCAGGAACAGCTCGGCGCGCGGATCGTTCACGGGCTTGTCCACGCAGATCTCGACGCCGCCCAGGGCGTCCACCATCCGCTTGAACCCGGCGAAGTCGACCTGCACGAAATGGTCGATGTGGATGCCGGTGAGCGACTCCAGCATCTTCCAGGTGCACGTCGGCCCCGCGTACGCGAACGCCGCGTTCAGCATTCCGAACTGCGCGGGGACTGTGCCGCCCTTCTCCTTCTTGCAGGACGGGATCTTCACCATCGAGTCCCGGGGGAAGCTGACCCCGACGGCCTGGTCCCGGTTCGGCGACAGGTGCAGCAGGATCGTGGTGTCCGACCGCGCCCCGGCCATTCCGGGCACCGCGTACTCGGAGTTCTCGCCCTCCCGCGTGTCGGACCCGATCAGCAGGATGTTGAGCGACTTGTTCAGCTTCTTCGGCCGGTTCGCGCCGAGTTTGTCGCTGACGCGCTTCTGCTCGATCCCGCCGACCAGGTCGTGGTAGAGCCACGCCGCCCCGCCGCCTCCGGCCAGCAGCACGGCGACGGCGCCGACCGCGGCCCACCGCAGTCCCCTGCGCCGCCGTCCGCCTCGCCGGGGCGCGGAAGGCGGGGTGCCGCCCGGCGGGTCTCCCTCTGGCGGAGCCCCGTGGGACGCGGTGCCCTTTTCGTCGTCGGCGACAGGCTCTTCTGATGCGTCGGCGCCGCCATTGTCCTGCTCGGAGTCGCTCGGGCCGGCGGATTCGGCCTCCGCGGAACGGTCGGTCTGCTTGGACGCCGCGGCGGCCATTACGCCGTCACCGGTTCCAGGTGTGCCGCGCCCGCCGGCCGGCGCCTTTCCGGCGTCCGCGGAATCGTCGCCTTGCTCCGGAGTCCCTGACGCGGTGCCGCCGGTCGGCTCGGAGGCCGCCGGTGCCTTCCGGGCGGCCTCGTCACCCGCGAGGTCGTCGCGGCGCGGGTCTTTGTCGCTCATCGGTCCCGTTCCGGGCGGGCCCTGTCGAGGGCACGTGGTCAGAGTGATCAGCCAGTCTAAGGAGGTGTCCGACCGCGGGGAGCCTGTGCCTCCTTTTGTTAGATGCGCAGAACATCCGTTCTGTTGACAAGGATGCGGAAATCCGGCGTCCCCGGGCCGGGTGGACTTCCGTACGATCGGTGCCGTGGACTCGGGGTGGGTGATCGGCGGTCGGTTCACCATGCTCGACCGGATCGGAGCGGGCGGGACGAGCCGTGTGTGGCGCGCGTACGACCATGCCGAGGCGCGGTACTGCGCGGCCAAGCTCGTCCGGCAGAAGGGCCCCACGTCGATGCTGCGCGTCGTCCGGGAACGGGCGCTGCGGCTGGCGCACCCTCATGTGCTGACGCCCTACGCCTCGTGCATGGCGTACGACGATGTGCTCCTCGCCATGGACCTCGTGCGCGGGGGTTCGCTGGAGACGCTGCTCGGGGACTACGGCAGGCTGCCGCCCGAGTACGCGGCCGAGGTCCTGGACCAGTTGCTGGCCGCGCTCAGCCACATCCACGGTGCCGGGGTCGTGCACCGGGACGTGAAGCCCGCCAACCTGCTGCTGGAGCCGAGTCCGGTCGGGGCGCCGCACGTCCGGCTGGCCGACTTCGGGATCGCGCTGGGGGAGGACGACCTGCGCTTCACCACCACCGGCTTCGCGGTGGGGACGCCGGGTTACCTCGCGCCCGAGGTGCTCGACTGGGACCGGCCGGGCCCGCGCCAGGACCTGTACGCCGCCGGCATGGTCGCCTGGCGGATGCTGACCGGGGCCGGGGACCCGGCGCCGCGCCAGCGGATCGGCGCGCCGCCTCCCGGAGTGCCGCCCGTGCTGTGGACGGTCGTCGCCCATCTGTGCGCGGCCGATCCGGCGCGGCGTCCCGCCGACGCCGACATGGCGCGCCGGGCGCTGGCCGGGTGCGGGCTGGAGCTGCGCTTCCCCGTCCGCACGCTGGACGGCGAGCCCTTGCAGATCTTCGACCACCTGGGCCCGCCGCCCCGCTGACCCGCCGCACTCCTGGGCGGTCACCGCACGGGCACGTTGGGGATCTGCCCGAAGGGGCCCGCGTTGAAGGTCACGGTCCGGACGCTCGGAGGGGGAGCGGGCACGTAGAAGAAGCCGCGGTTGTCGGTGCCGGGGTCGTGCCTGAAGGAGGCCCGGCCGGGGTCGACGTAGGTGCCGCCGTCCTTGCCCAGGCGGACGCCGCGGTAGACGATCCGCGTGGACGGGTCGGAGACGCTGAAGTCGCCGAAGGGCCCTCCGCCGGACGTCGAGTAGTCCTCCAGCTCGTTCGGACCGGCGTCCGGGCCGAGGTTGACGATGTCGAACACGGCGACCAGGTACGCGCCGTCGCGGTAGAAGGGCTTCACGTCGATGCGGCGCTTGTCGCCGCCCTGCCCGAAGGACGCGAAGCGGCTGGCCACCGTCGGGCCGTCCGGACGGAACGGCGCCGGCGGGCCGGCGTCGCCGCCCGGGTCGGCCTGCTGTCCGCCGGACGTGGTGCTGCCGGTCCCGGCCGTCCGCTGCCTGATCTGGTAGGAGATCTCCACGCGGCGGTTCTTCTGGCGGGCCTGCGCGTCGTCGGGGCCGCCCTCCTTGGCGATGGGCTCGGTCTCGCCCTTGCCTTCGGCCTTGTACTGGTAGGCGGTGCCGAGGCGCGCCTGGAGCTCCTTGAGGACGGCGTCGGCGCGTCGCTGGGAGAGGGACATGTTGTAGTCGTGGCCGCCCTTGCCGTCCGTGTGCCCGGTGATGAGGATCGGGGGCTTGGAAGGGTCGGCCTTCGCCTTGGTCTCGGCGGCCACCTCGTCCAGGATCGACTCGGCCCGGGCGGAGAGCGTCGCCTTGTCGAAGGCGAACAGCACGTCGGTGCGGAGGCCGACCTTCTCCTCGGTGGCGCTGCTGGTGGTGGACTTCACCTCGCCCTCGGTGATGCCGTAGAGCTCGTAGGCGCCGCCCTTCGCGGGCGCGTCCAGCCCGCGCACGGGCCACGCCACCTGGCTGCCCGGCTTGGGCTTGTCGAAGAAGTCGGGGACGGGGGCGGCCGGCTTGACCGGGCCCTGGCCGTCGACCACGGGGACGCCGGTGAACTCGCCGGCGGTCGTCGGGGTGACGACGGTCATGCGGTCCAGCGACGCGGGGAGCGGCGGGAACTCCAGAATCGTCTCGTAACGCGCGCCCGGGAAGGCGGACATGATGAACAGGTCGCTCCCGACGGTCTTGCCCGTGCCGTTGTTGTCGTACAGCGGCGTGTAGGCCTTGTGGCCTACGGGGTCGACCAGCATGAAGTGCAGGTTGCCGTACGCCGAGCCGGCGATCGTGGTCCCGAAGGAGTAGTGCTCCGGTTCCTTGCCCGGGTTCGTCAGGTAGAAGCGCAGCACCGAGCGGTCGCCGCGCCGCTCCACCTGCTTCATCTCGATCCGCGAGTGCCCGCCGCCCAGCGACGACCAGGCGTCCTTGGCCATCGGCCCGGTGTACGGCTTCGGCTTCTCCGCCGCCGTCCGGTGCGACGCCGGCTTCTGCTCACCGCCGCCGGAGCATCCCGCCAGTGCCATCGGCAGGAGGAGTAAAGCGGTGACGGTCCTTCCAGTGCGCATGGGGGGCCTTTCGGAGTCGGTTTCTGCGGACGCGGGGTGCGGGTCGTGGGGTCCGGCAGGGCGCAGTGGTGAGGGACGTCACCGGGCGGCCGAGATGACCACGCGCCGGTTCTTCGCGCGGCCCCCGGGATCGTCCGAACCGTCCGGCTTGGTGTTGGGGAAGGCCGGTTTCGTCTCGCCGTAGCCGGCGGCCTTCAGGCGGGACCGGTCGATGCCGCCCTCGGTGGCCAGCCAGTCGGCGATCGCCTTGGCGCGGCGCTCGGAGAGGGCCTGGTTGGACGCCGTGTCGCCCTTGGCGTCGGTGTGGCCGTCGACCTGGACGGGCGCGTCGGCAGGGACCTCCTTGCCCAGCGACTCCACGATCTTCTTCAGCTCGGCCGCCGCGGCGGGCTTGATGTCGGCCTTGCCGAAGTCGAAGAGGACGTCCGCCTCGATGTTGAAGGCGATGCTGTCGTCGCCCTTGATGACCTGGCTCGGCCCGGCCACGTAGGACTTGAGGGTCGCCCCGGGGACGCTGACGCCCGGGATGCTGACGCCCGGCACCGACACTCCCGGGACGGTGACCGACGGTATGCACTCGTTCTTGTCGTTGCAGGCGCTCGGGCGGTACAGCGAAGCGCGGTACGCCGAAGCACGGTAGAGGGACGCGCGGTAGAGCGACGCCCGGTACACGGAGCTGACGTATTCGCCCTCCTCCGAGGGCTTGCTCTGGCAGACCTCGTCCTGCGTGACGGCCGGCTGCGTGACCGCCTCGCTCGACACGGCCTCCTGCTCGACCGCCGGGGCGTCGATCCCGGGGGCCTTCACGCCGGGGATCCGCACGGCGGGGATCGTCACGCCGGGGATCGAGGTCCCCGGAATGCTGATCGCTCCGAGGCAGCCGCCCGGGGCGGGCCTGTGCTCGACGCACTGGGCCGGGACGCGCTGCGCGGGGATGTCCACACCCGGGATCGTCACGGCCGGGATCCTCTGGCCGCCGACCGCGGTCTCCGGGATCCGCACCGGATCGCTCTGCACGGCCGGGATCTCGACCGCCTTGATCAGCTCGCCGCCGCGGGGGCAGCTCGTCGGCTCCGGGGTGGGAGCGGCCGAGGTCGGCGTCGCCGTCCTTCCGGCCGCCCGGCCGGGGCCGGCCTTCTTCGGCTCCCCGCCGCCGCACCCGGCCAGTAACAGCCCTGCCGCCAGGAAGACGGCGAGCCCCGGCGACACGCGCCGCACAAGGCCGACCCTCTGCGCGGAGCGGGCCCTCTGCGCGGAGCCGGTCCTCTGCGTGGAGCGGGCCCTTTGCGGGGAGCGGGCCCTTTGCGTGGAGGCAGCCCTTCGCGCGGGGTCGGCCCTTCGCGCGAGCTCGGCCCCGCGTACGGGTTTGGCCCTATGCGCACGGTCGTCGCCTCGCACGGCGCTCATCCCTTCTGGTAGGTGATCTCGACGCGGCGGTTCTTGGCGCGCCCGGCGGGGTCGTCCCTGCCGCCCTGCTCGTTCGGGGCGACGGGCCTGGTCTCGCCGTAGCCCTTGGCCTCGATCCGCGGGCTCGTCCCCTTCAGGGCGTTCGCCAGCTCGGCCTTGACGGCTTCGGCGCGCCGCTCGGACAGCGCCAGGTTGTAGGCGGGTTCGCCGACGGAGTCGGAATGCCCGGACACCTGGACGGCGCCCCGGGCGCCGCGGAGGCGGGGGGCGAGCCCGGCTATGCGGCGGCGGGCGGCGTCGGTGAGCGTCGCCTTGCCGAAATCGAACAGGACGTCCGCCGAGATGCGGACGGTGACCTGGTTCCCGGCGGCGTCTTCCTCCTCCAGGGGGACCACCGCTTCCTGCAGGTCGATCCCGTACACGGTGGCGCCGGCGTTGAGGGACAGGACGCTCCGGGCCAGGTTCTCGTCGGGCACGCTGGGGTCGGCTCCGGCGACGGACGGGACGGCGAGGACGAGGGCCAGGGCGCCCGCGAGGACGGCCGGACGGCGCGCGCGGCTCACCGCTGGACCGGGATGTCGCGGAACGCGGGCCACGAGCCGATCTGCACGTCGACGGCCTTCACGTTCTCGGGCGGGGCGGCGAAAGAGAAGAAGAAGAGGGTGGGCTGGTTGTTCGGCATCGGCGTGAAGATCTCGTGGGTCTGGAGCTCCTTGTCGCCGGAGTCCCTCACCACGACGTACCGCTTGAGGTTGACCGGGTCGATCAGCGAGGTGCCGAGGCCGTTCTTGCCGTTCAGGTCGTAGGCGTCGAGACGGCCCGGGTTGCCCGGGACGCGCGGCGTGAACCGCACGGTGAGGTTGGCGAGCTTCCCCTTCACCTTGAGACCCATGACGGCGATGTCGACCTTGGCCCCTTGCGCGATGGGGCTGTCGACGGTCCCCTGCACCACCGGCTTGGTTGGGTTGTCGAAGCTCGCCTTGCCCACCGAGCCCTCTGCGCCCCCGCTCCCGTCGCCGGACGAGGACGACCCCGTCCCGGGCAGCGAGCAGCCGGCCAGGCCGCCCACGGCGAGCAGGGCCGCCGCGGCGGCGGCAGCCAGGCGATGTGTCGGCCCCATCGTCGGTCCTCCTGATCCATCACATATGCAAATCGCGTTTCCCGTGGCAACATGGCATCCGGAACGGCATCGTCATGTGCGACCGTGAATCTATCGTTTGCATTTGCGAATCGTCAAGGGGGGGTGGGGTGCGGTGAGCGTCGCCGAGGACACGGTCGCCCGGAACCGCGCGCTGCAGACCGAGTGGTACGGCGAGCCGCTCGGCGACCGCGTCCGGCCGCTGCTCGGCCGCCTCGGGATGTCGCAGTCCGGGCTCGCCGGCGTGCTCGGGCTGTCCGCGCCGATGCTCTCCCAGCTCATGTCGGGCCAGCGCGCCAAGATCAGCAACCCGGCGGTCCTGCACCGGCTGATGGCGGTCGAGGAGCTCGTGGCCGGGCCCGCCTTCGACGCGCTGCCCGCGGCCGAGGTCCAGGCACGGCTGGAGGAGATCAGGGCGGAGTCCCCGGCCACCACGTCGGGGATGCGCGGCGCGGCCTCCGGGCGCGTTCCGGCGGGGCCCGGGCCGGCGCGTCCCGAGGAACCGGCGGGGCGTGCGGGCGGGCGAGGCGCCGCGGAACCGGCCCGGCTCGTCCAGGCCCTGCTGCGCGAGGTGGCGTCCGCCGCCGAGATCGAGGCCGCCGCCGCGCTCATCGCCGACCGCTTTCCCGACCTCGCCGAGGTGCTGCGGGTGTACGGGACCGGCCGCACGCGCGAGGCCGAGGCGCACTTCGCCCGAACGGTACTGAAGGAGACATCGGACGACCGGACGGTCATGCCGGAGCGGTCTCGTCTCGATTCTGTTTGATCATAACGACTGGTTATGGGTCCCGGGGGCCGCGAAAGGGTCCTGAGCGGGCTAAAGTCTGTGGTCAGGCTCACATCCGGGTCTGCTTGTTATGTATGTCACAGATCCCGGCGGGTGGCGTAGGGTCGCTTCGCTGGAAGCGCACACAAGGCGTCACCGCCCGCATGCGGCACCGGCGCCGACCGCGCGCCCGCGGCCCCGGCCGGGGGCGCCCGACCGGCGACCGGGGCGCGGACGGCCGCATGGTGCGCGCGGACCGTGGTACGGGGACACGACGACCCGAGCTCAGGAGAGCGATCGATGACCACTGTGGAGGCGCCGGCCAAGTCGCGCGCCCAGATCAAGGAACGCACCCTCCGCAAGGACAACTGGCGCCTGTATCCGGTCACGACCTTCGTGATCTTCACGGCCTGGGTGGTGTACGCCACCGTCCGGGCCTTCTGGGGCTCCGCGTTCTACGTGCCGGAGTTCCACTACCTGACGCCGTTCTACTCCCCGTGCCTGAACGAGATCTGCAACAACGTCACGGCGGACGGCCACACGGGCGACGCGGCGGAGTTCGGCACCTTCCTGCCCGCGAGCACCCGCGGCTGGATCCCCTTCGCGGCGATCTCGCTGCCGTTCCTGCTGCTGTTCCGGCTGACGTGCTACTACTACCGCAAGGCCTACTACCGCTCGTTCTGGGCCGCGCCGTCCGCGTGCGCGGTCCGCGAGCCGCACGCGAAGTACACCGGTGAGCGCCGCTTCCCCCTGATCGGCCAGAACCTGCACCGGTACTTCTGGATCGCCGCCGTGCTGATCTCCCTCATCAACACCTGGGACGCGGCCCGCGCCTTCCACGGCAAGGACGGCGGGTTCGGCATCGGGCTCGGCACGCTCATCCTGGTCGCGAACGTGGTGCTGCTCTGGCTGTACACGCTGTCGTGCCACTCGTGCCGGCACATCGTCGGCGGACGCCTGAAGAACTTCTCCAAGCACCCGTTCCGGTACCGGATGTGGGGCTGGGTGTCCAAGATCAACCAGCAGCACGGGAACTACGCCCTGATCACCCTGGGCTCGCTGGTGGTGGCCGACCTGTACGTCGCGCTGGTGGCCAGCGGCACCATCTCCGACCTGCGTATCTTCAACTGAGGCCAAGGAATCATGACTGAGATCGAGAGGCACTCGTACGACGTCGTGGTGATCGGCGCCGGCGGCGCCGGTCTGCGCGCGGCGATCGAGGCGCGCCTCCAGGGCAAGAAGACCGCGATCATCTCGAAGTCGCTGTTCGGCAAGGCCCACACGGTGATGGCCGAGGGCGGCGCCGCCGCCGCGATGGGCAACGTCAACGCCAACGACAACTGGATGGTCCACTTCCGCGACACCATGCGCGGCGGCAAGTTCATGAACAGCTGGCGGATGGCGGAGCTGCACGCCAAGGAGGCCCCGGAGCGCATCTGGGAGCTGGAGCTGTGGGGCGCGCTGTTCGACCGCACCAAGGACGGCAAGATCAGCCAGCGCAACTTCGGCGGGCACGAGTACCCGCGGCTGGCGCACGTCGGCGACCGGACGGGCCTGGAGCTGATCCGCACCGCCCAGCAGAAGATCGTCGCCCTCCAGCAGGAGGACCACGCCGAGCACGGCGACTACGAGGCCAACCTGAAGGTCTGGGCCGAGACCACGGTCACCCGGCTGCTGAAGGACGCCGACGGCAGGATCTGCGGCGCGTTCGGCTACGTCCGCGAGACGGGCAGGTTCGTCGTGTTCGAGGCGCCCGCGGTGGTGCTGGCGACCGGCGGCATCGGCAAGGCCTTCAAGGTCACGTCCAACTCCTGGGAGTACACCGGGGACGGGCACGCGCTGGCCCTGCTCGCCGGCGGGACGCTGCTGAACATGGAGTTCGTGCAGTTCCACCCCACCGGGATGGTCTGGCCGCCGTCCGTCAAGGGCATCCTCGTGACGGAGTCGGTGCGCGGCGACCGCGGAGTCCTGCGCAACTCCGAGGGCAAGCGGTTCATGTTCGACTACATCCCCGAGGTCTTCAAGAACCAGTACGCCACCACCGAGGAGGAGGGCGACCGCTGGTACGACGACCCCGACAACAACAAGCGCCCGCCCGAGCTGCTCCCGCGCGACGAGGTGGCGCGCGCGATCAACTCCGAGGTCAAGGCGGGGCGCGGATCGCCGCACGGCGGGGTCTTCCTCACCGTCGTCGACCGGATGCCGGGCGGCGCCGCCGAGATCGTCAAGCGGCTGCCGTCGATGTACCACCAGTTCAAGGAGCTGGCGGACGTCGACATCACCAAGGAGCCGATGGAGGTCGGCCCGACCTGCCACTACGTGATGGGCGGGGTCGAGGTCGACCCCGACACCGGCGCGGCGAAGGTCCCCGGGCTGTTCGCGGCCGGTGAGGTCTCCGGCGGCATGCACGGCTCGAACCGGCTCGGCGGCAACTCGCTGTCCGACCTGCTGGTGTTCGGCCGCCGGGCCGGGCTCGGCGCGTCGGAGTACGTGGACGCCCTGCCCGCGCGCCCGGCCGTCCCGGACGACGAGATCGAGGCGGCGACGTCCGAGGCGCTGGCGCCGTTCGAGCGGGAGGGCGGCGAGAACCCCTACGCCGTCCACGCCGAGCTGCAGCAGACGATGAACGAGCTGGTCGGCATCATCCGCAAGGAGGGGGAGCTGGAGCAGGCCATCGAGTCGCTCGGCAAGCTCCGCGAGCGGGTCGCGAGCGTCAGCGTCGACCCCGTCGCGGTCGGCGACGGGCGCGGCTACCACCCGGGCTGGCACCTCGCGCTCGACCTGCGCAACATGCTGCTGGTGTCCGAGGCGGTCGCGAAGGCGGCGCTGGAGCGCCAGGAGAGCCGCGGCGGCCACACCCGCGACGACTATCCGGTGATGTCGCCGGAGTGGCGGAAGATCAACCTGGTCTGCTCGCTGGCCGGCGACCCGTCCGCCCCGCACGTCGAGCTGAAGCGCCAGCCGCTCACGCCGATGCGCCCCGACCTGCTCGAACTGTTCGAGAACGACGAGCTGAAGAAGTACCTGACCGACGAGGAGCTGCCGGCGCGCCTCGCCGAGCAGGCTCCCGCCGCCGCCGACGCTGCGGAGACCGAGGAGGACGACCGATGAGCTACGAGGCGAAGTTCAAGGTCTGGCGCGGCGACGACGGCGCGGGCGAGCTCACCGACTACACGGTCGAGGTGAACGAGGGCGAGGTCGTCCTCGACATCATCCACCGGCTGCAGGCCACGCAGGCGCCCGACCTCGCCGTCCGGTGGAACTGCAAGGCCGGCAAGTGCGGCTCGTGCTCCGCGGAGGTCAACGGCATGCCGCGGCTGCTGTGCATGACCCGGATGTCGACCTTCGACCCGGACGAGACCATCACGGTCACCCCGGTCCGCACCTTCCCCGTGATCCGCGACCTGGTCACGGACGTCTCGTTCAACTACGAGAAGGCGCGGGAGATCCCCTCGTTCGACCCGGGCGACGCCAAGCCGGGCGAGCTGCGCATGCAGCAGGTGGACGTCGAGCGCTCGCAGGAGTTCCGCAAGTGCATCGAGTGCTTCCTGTGCCAGAACGTCTGCCACGTCATCCGTGACCACGAGGAGAACAAGCCCGAGTTCGCGGGACCGCGCTTCCTGATGCGGATCGGGGAGCTGGAGATGCACCCGGCCGACCAGGCCGACCGGCGCAACATCGCGCAGGACGACCACGGCCTCGGCTTCTGCAACATCACCAAGTGCTGCACCGAGGTCTGCCCCGAGCACATCAAGATCACCGACAACGCGCTGATCCCGATGAAGGAGCGCGTCGTCGGCCGCAAGTACGACCCGCTGGTGTGGCTCGGCAGCAAGCTCGGCATCGTGCGCAAGGGCGAGGACACCCCGTCCGCCTGATCGCGCAGAGCCGTCCGCAGGGAGTTTCGCGAACGTCCCCCGCCGCCCCGCGCGACGGGGGGCGTTCGCGTTTTCCACCGCTTCCCGTCACGGGGGCGACGCTCTGGCGTGCGGCGCTCCCGGGGCCCGGCGGGCGGCGCGCCCCCGGCCCGCCGCCCGCCGTTCCGCCGTTCCCCGTGAACGCCGTGAACGCCTGGACGACCGCCCGGCCGAACACGCCGTGTCCAACACTGGCGCACCCTCGAACGTTCGAGTAGGGATAAGTGCACACAACGCGTGATTGAACCGTGATTCTTTCCCGGGAGGCGGGAACGCTCCAGGCCCTTTAGCGTGGTGGGCATGAGCGCCCTCGAACCGGGCTCGTTCCTCGCCGAGCTCACCCCGGCGGAACGCGAGGAGCTGGCGGCACGCGGCCGCGTCCGCGACTTCGACCGGGGGGAGACGCTCTTCATCGAGGGGGAGGAGCCCGGCTGGGTGGCGGTGCTGCTGCAGGGCCGGGTCAAGGCGTGCTCCTACCGCGAGCTGGGCGGCGAGACGCTGCTCGCGGTGCGCGGCCCGGGGGCGCTGCTCGGCGAGGTCGCCGCGATCGACGGGCTGCCCCGGTCGGCGACGGTCACGGCGCTCGAACCGGTGCGGGCGCTCGCGGTCACGGCCGACGAGTTCATGGCGTTCCTGCAGGCCCACGGACGCGTCTCCATCCTCATCATGCGGATGCTGTGCCAGCGCTGGCGCGACGCCGACCGCAAGCGCGTCGAGTTCGGCATGTTCGACGCGACGGGACGGGTGGCGCAGCGCCTCGTCGAACTGGCGGAGCGGTTCGGGGTCCCCTACGACCGCCGGACGGGCACGCAGGCGGCGGCGGGGGCGGGCGGCGAGAGCGTCCGGATCACGCTGAACCTGTCGCAGGAGGAGCTGGCGGGCTGGGTGGGCGCGTCCCGCGAGGCGGTCAGCAAGGCGCTGCGCACGCTGCGCCGGCACGGCTGGATCGAGACGGGCCGCCGCCGCCTCATCGTCCACGACCTCCAGGCCTTACGCCGCCACGCGCGCTGAGGCCACCGGGCGGCGCCCCGGTGCCGGTCGGATCGCGAGGCGACCCGTACGCTGTGCAGGATGCAGTTGCAGCAGCTCTCCTATTTCGTCGCGGTCGCCGAGGTACGCCACTTCACACAGGCCGCCGAGCTGCTGCGCGTCGCGCAGCCGTCGCTGTCCAAGCAGATCCGCGCGCTGGAGAACGAGCTGAACGTCTCGCTGTTCAGCCGCGCCCGGGGGAACATCACCCTCACGCCGGCCGGTGAGGCGCTGCTGCCGCTGGCGAAGCGCATACTGGCCGACGTCGACACGGCCCGCCTCGAAGTGCAGGAGCTGGTGGGCCTCAAACGCGGGCGGGTGCGGCTCGGCGCGACGCCGTCCCTGTGCGCGGGCCTGCTGGCGGACGTCCTGCGCCGCTTCCACGACGCGTATCCGGGGATCCAGCTCATCGTCGAGGAGGGCGGCTCGCGCGACCTCGTCCGGGAGCTGACGCGCGGCTCGCTGGACATGGCCCTGGTCATCCTCCCGCTGCACGGCGACCCGCCGCTGGACACGATCCCGATCCTGCGCGAGCACCTGGTGGTGGCCTCTCCGGCGTGCCCCGAGCCGGGCGCGGCGGAGCGCTCCCCGAAGGCCGCGCAGCTCCCGCGCCGCTCGTACCTGCGCATCGAGGACCTGCAGAACCGCCCGCTGGTGATGTTCCGTCCCGGGTACGACCTGCGCGAGGCGACCATCAGCGCCTGCCGCGCGGCGGGGTTCGAGCCGAGGTTCGCGGTCGAGGGCGGCGAGATGGACGCCGTCCTGCGCTTCGTGGAGGTCGGGCTCGGCATCGCGGTCGTCCCCAGCATGGTGCTGGCCGGACGCCCCGGTCTGCGCGGGACCCCGCTCGTCCTGGCCGACGAGGAGGCGCGCCGCGGCCGCCACGGCCCCGGCCTGCTCCGCACCATCGCCCTGGCCCACCGCAAGGACGTCGAACTCACCCACGCCGCCCGCGCGTTCCAGGAGACCCTCCAGACGTTCCTCGTGGAAGCCGGCCTCGCCGGCACCCTCCCCGCCGGCGTGGAGACCCTCGTCAGCGCCTAGCCAGAGCCGGTCGGCCACCATGCCAACCGTCCGCCATGCCCTCCGGTTCAGCCCTGCTGGAGGGTCAGGTAGTCGGCGGGGACGAGGTGGGGCGGGTTGGCGGCCTGGGTGGCGTCGGGTTCGATGATGCGGAACATGTCGAACAGGACGATGGGCACCTCGCGGCCCAGCACCCTCTGGACGAGGCCGCTGGAGCGCAGGTGCCGCGCGGCGTCGACGCAGAGGTCGTCGAAGTGGGCGCAGAGCCGTTCGTCCCGCTCGTCCTCCGCGTCCTCGCCGGGCTCGTACCAGAGGCCGAGGCGCTTCACCTCGTCCAGGTAGAGGGCGGTGCCCTCCGGGTCGGCGGGGTGGTGGCCGGCCGGGCCCGCCTCCTCCAGCAGCATGTAGGCGTAGCTCCAGCGCACCTCCAGCGGGTCGGCGGAGCCTTCGAGGTTGCGCCGGACGTTGCTCTCGGTGTTGTAGCCGATCGCCATGTACGGGTCGTAGGGGTAGTCGGGCAGCCCGTGGACGGTCGAGAACTCGCCGTGCGAGATCCGGAGCGAGATGACGTAGATGTCGGGGCGGAGGGCCTCGGGGAACGAGAGCAGGGAGTCTTCGGCGGCCCGGCGCATGTGCTGCTGGAGGGTCATCCCGTCATGATCTCTGATCGGGTCCGCGGGGTCTGGAGGTCCTCGAAGATGGCGAGGGCGCGCATCCAGCAGTCGCGGGCGGCGTCCGGGCGGGACATCTGCATGTGGGCGCGGCCGAGGTTGTAGAGGGTCTCGCCCTGGCCCGGTCGGTCGCCGAACTCGCGGAAGACCTCCAGCGCCTTCTCGTAGTGGACGATGGCGGTGTGCAGGCGGCGCAGGCCGTGGTGGGCGTAGCCGAGCCCGTGCAGGGCCCAGCCGAGGGTGCGCCCGTCGGCGTCGAGCGCGAGGTCGTGGGCCTGCTCGAAGTGGTCCAGGGACGAGCCGAAGTCGGCGAGCCCGGCATAGGCGTAGCCGAGGCCGGTCAGCGCGCGCCCCATGTTGCGGCGGTCGCCCAGCAGGCCGGCCAGCAGCATGGAGCGGCGGTGGTGGGCGACGGCCTCGCGGTACCGCTGGAGGCGGCGGCAGGCGTAGCCGAGCCCGTGCAGGGCCCACGCCTCGCCCCGGACGTCGCCGAGCCGGGAGAACACCTTGCACGCCGCGGTGAACAGCTCCGCGGACTCCTCGAACCGCCAGCGGCTCTGGCAGGCGTAGCCGAGGCCGCCGAGCGCGTAGGCGATGCCGCGGTCGTCGCCGAGGACGCGGGCGGACGCGAGGCCGGTGCGGAGCGCCTCGTACCAGTCGGTCCAGGCGGTGCGGAGGAAGAAGAACGTCCACAGGGCGAGCGGGAGCCGCCAGGCGATGTCGTGGTGGCCCTCGGCGGCGGCGGCGCGGGCGGCGGCGACCAGGTTGTGCCGCTCGGTCTCGCACCAGTGCCGGGCCTCGTCCGCGGAGGCGAAGGAGAGGGCGCGGCCCGGTTCGCCCGGCAGCGCCAGCGCCGCGGTGACGCGGTCCGGGCACAGCAGGCGGCGCGCGTTGTCGGCGGTGCCCAGGTACCAGCCGAGGACGCGGCGGACGGCGGCGGAGCGCTCGCCAGGCGCGAGGCCGGGCCCGCCGTCGGGGACGGGCACGCCGTACCGGCCCTCGGCGTGCTCCACCAGGCCGAGGCCGTCGAGCAGGACGCGCGCCTCGGCGTCCGGGACGTCGAGGAGGGCCGCCGCGGCCGGGACGGAGATCTCCGCGCCGGGGTGGAGGGCGAGCAGCCGGCGGTCCCGGTCGGTGTCCGCATGCGGCCAGGTCTCCGGCAGCCGCATCCAGGCCCGCTCGCGGAGTTCCTTGACGGCGACGTGCGCGGGCCGGAAGGCGGCCGCGAGGCACGCGGGGTTCTGCCGCACGACCTCCTCGAAGAACCAGCCGGAGGTGATCAGCGCCAGGACGCCGGGGGAGGTGCGCAGCGCGTCCTTGAGCGGAGGCGCCGACAGCAGCCGGAACGCCTTGTTGATCGCGGTGCCGGCCACGCCGTGGTCGTCGTGGTGGACCTCGCCGGCGTGCACGGCGACGCGCACCCGGATGCGGGCGCCCGGCGGGGCGCCGCCGTTGTGCCGTTCGATCAGGGCGGCCAGCCGCGCCGGGAACGGGCCGGCCACCCGCTCCTTCGGCACGTCCGGCCTGATGAGGATCATGGCTCCGTCGCCCCGGTCCTCGCAGTAGCAGGAGGACGCGGGCACGCCGGAGTCGGCGAGGGCCCTTCGCAGGGCGCCGTATAAGCCCGCCCGGACGGCGAGCTGGTCCCCGTTGGTGCGGCGCCCGTAGCCCTCGACGTCGAGGCAGAGGATCGTCCGGTGCACCGCCGGACCCGCTCCGCTTGCACAGTGCATCAGCCCATGCATATGCACCCCCTCATGCATGTGCGTGAGCATGCTACGGCAAGATCACCGCATGTCGAAGCGGTTCGGGGACCCGGCGCGCACTCGTCGTCAGGCGGTCAGGAGATCCTTCAGCAGCCGGGCGCGGACGTCGCCGTCCCCGTCCTGAGGCGGATGCCAGGGGCAGGCGATGTCCAGCGCGGCCACGCGGCCGGTCGCCATGATCCGTCGGACGGACGCGACGACCGCGTCGTAGGACGGCCCGCCGCCCACGGGGAACTTCAGCCCGGGCAGGTCGGCGGCGTCGATGACGTCCACGTCGATGTGCAGCACCAGCGGCCCGGGAGGCAGCGTCACGTCGTCGACCGCGCAGCGCCTCACCTGCGAGGACGCGAGGAACTCCGCCTCGGCCGGGTCGAGGTCGCGGGCGTCCACCAGGACGGCCCGGTCCTCCGCCAGCGTGCGCAGGCCGAGCCGGTCGGCGAGCAGGGCGGTGTCGGCGCCGAGGATCTGCCGGAGCGGCATCCCGCCGATGTAGCCGGACGTCGAGCTCTCCGTGGTGTGGACGTCGCCGTGCGCGTCGAACCAGACGATGGCGGCGTCCACCCCGGCCTTCTGCACGCCCGCGAGGACGGCCTCGGCGGTCAGGCAGTCGCCCGAGACCACACGCGGCATCGAGCCCTTGCCGATCTGCCCGGCGACCTCGGCCGCGACCGGTTCGAACAGGGCCGCGACGCGCTGCCAGACGTCGCCGTCGGGGAGTTCGGGCTCCACCGCGACGACGTCGTGACCGGGGAGGGGGAAGGAGGCGTCGGGGAGCCGTTCGTCCTGGTGGTAGGGCAGCAAAGTGATCGTCATGCGGCCACATTAGAACGGTCCCGCCCGGTACTCCGGGCGGGACCGAGAACAGGGGGCGCGGTTACCGCTTCTTCCCGCCGGCGGTCGCCTTCAGGTAGTCGTGGTTCAGCCGGCCGATGACGTCCAGCGGGATGCCCTTCGGGCAGGCGGCGGTGCACTCGCCGGTGTTGGTGCAGCCGCCGAAGCCCTCCTCGTCGTGGGTCTCCAGCATGGACACGACGCGGTCCCAGCGCTCGGGCTGGCCCTGCGGCATCAGACCGAGGTGGGTGACCTTGGCGCCGAGGAACAGGGCGGCCGAGCCGTTCGGGCAGGCCGCGACGCAGGCGCCGCAGCCGATGCACTCGGCGGCCTCGAACGCGCGGTCGGCGTCCGGCTTCGGGACGGGCGTCGAGTGCGCCTCGGGCGCGGTGCCGGTCGGGGCGGTGATGTAGCCGCCCGCCTGGATCATCCGGTCGAACGCCGACCGGTCGACGACCAGGTCCTTGACGACCGGGAACGCCTTGGCCCGCCACGGCTCGACGTCGATGACCTCGCCGTCCTTGAACTTCCGCATGTGGAGCTGGCACGTGGTGGTGGCGCGCTCCGGGCCGTGCGGGGTGCCGTTGATGACCAGCGAGCACATGCCGCAGATGCCCTCGCGGCAGTCGTGGTCGAACGCGATCGGCTCCTCGCCGGAGGCGATGAGCTTCTCGTTGAGGACGTCCAGCATCTCCAGGAACGAGGCGTCCGGGGAGACGTCGTCGAGCTTGTACTCGACCATCCGGCCCTTGTCCTGCGGGCCGCCCTGGCGCCAGACGCGCAGTGTGAGCTTCATGATTACTTGTACGACCTCTGCGTCGGCTTGACGTACTCGAAGTTGAGGGCCTCCTTGTGGAGGACGGGCTGCTCGCCCTCCCCGGCCCATTCCCAGGCGGCGACGTAGCCGAAGTTGTCGTCGTCGCGCTTGGCCTCGCCCTCCTCGTCCTGGCTCTCGGCCCGGAAGTGGCCGCCGCAGGACTCGGTGCGGTGCAGCGCGTCGACGACCATCAGCTCGGCCAGCTCGAAGAAGTCGGCGACCCGGCCGGCCTTCTCCAGCTGCTGGTTCAGCTCCTCGCCCTTGCCGGTGACCTTGACGCGCGTCCAGAACTCCTCGCGCAGCGCCGGGATGAGGGTCAGCGCCTTGCGCAGCCCCTCCTCCGTGCGCTCCATGCCGCAGTACTCCCACATGATGTGGCCGAGCTCGCGGTGGAAGGAGTCGACGGACCGGTCCCCGTCGATCGACAGCAGCCGCTCGATCCGCGTCCGCACCCGCTCCTCGGCCTCGCCGACCGCGGTCTCGGCGACCGGGGGGAGCTCGTTGCGGGCGATGTAGTCGTTGATCGTGTTCGGCAGGACGAAGTAGCCGTCCGCGAGGCCCTGCATGAGCGCGGAGGCGCCGAGCCGGTTCGCGCCGTGGTCGGAGAAGTTCGCCTCGCCGATGACGAACAGGCCCGGGATCGTGGACTCCAGGTCGTAGTCCACCCACAGGCCGCCCATCGTGTAGTGGACGGCGGGGTAGATGCGCATCGGCGTGTCGTAGGGGTTCTCGCCGGTGATGCGCTCGTACATCTCGAAGAGGTTGCCGTACTTGGCCTCGACCTTGCCCCGGCCGAGGCGGGCGATCGCGTCGGCGAAGTCGAGGTAGACGCCGAGCCCGCCGGGGCCGACGCCGCGTCCCTCGTCGCAGACGTTCTTCGCCGCGCGGGACGCGATGTCGCGCGGGACGAGGTTGCCGAACGAGGGGTAGATGCGCTCCAGGTAGTAGTCGCGCTCGTCCTCGGGGATGTCGTAGGGCTTGCGCGTGTCGCCGGCCTTCTTGGGCACCCACACGCGGCCGTCGTTGCGCAGCGACTCCGACATCAGCGTCAGCTTCGACTGGTGGTCGCCGCTGACCGGGATGCACGTCGGGTGGATCTGGGTGTAGCACGGGTTGGCGAACAGGGCGCCGTGCCGGTGGGCGCGCCAGGACGCGGTGACGTTCGAGCCCATCGCGTTCGTGGACAGGAAGTACACGTTGCCGTAGCCGCCGGACGCGAGCACCACCGCGTCCGCCGTGTAGTGCTTGACCTCGCCGTTGATCAGGTTCCGGACGACGACGCCGCGCGCCCGCCCGTCCTCCATGATCAGGTCGAGCATCTCGTGCCGCGGGTACAGCTCCACGTTCCCGGCGTCCACCTGCCGCATCAGCGCCTGGTAGGCGCCGAGGAGCAGCTGCTGGCCCGTCTGGCCGCGCGCGTAGAAGGTGCGGGACACCTGCGTGCCGCCGAAGGAGCGGTTGTCGAGCAGGCCGCCGTACTCGCGGGCGAACGGGACGCCCTGCGCGACGCACTGGTCGATGATCTGCCGGGAGATGTCTGCGAGCCGGTAGACGTTCGACTCGCGGGAGCGGAAGTCGCCGCCCTTGACCGTTTCGTAGAACAGCCGGTACACGCTGTCGCCGTCGTTGCGGTAGTTCTTGGCGGCGTTGATGCCGCCCTGCGCGGCGATCGAGTGGGCGCGGCGCGGGGAGTCCTGGAAGCAGAACTGCTGGACGTGGTAGCCGGCCTCGCCGAGGGTGGCGCCGGCCGAGCCGCCGGCCAGCCCCGTGCCGATGATGATGATCTTCTTCTTGCGCTTGTTGGCCGGGTTGACCTGCTTGGCCTCGAACTTGCGGGTCGTCCAGCGCTCCTCGATGGGGCCCTTGGGCGCCTTGGCGTCGGCGATCGGCTCGCCGGACTTGTAGAAGCCGTTTGTCATGTCCTCAGCTGCCATGTGATCAGCTCACCCATCCGAAGGTGATGGAGACGGGGACGGCGACGAAACCGAGCGTGACCAGCGCGGCGACGGTCGCGGAGAGGCCCCGCAGGGCGTTGTGGCTGCGCGGGCCGCGCATTCCGAGCGTCTGGAACGCGCTCCAGATGCCGTGGTTGAGGTGGAGGCCGACGAGCAGGACCGCGACGACGTACCAGACGGTGATGTACCAGCGGGACGGGTCGAAGTCGGCGACCATCCGCTCGTAGGGGGTGGCGTCGGCGCCCTTGGGGTTCAGGGCGAAGAACGTGAGGTCCAGCAGGTGCCAGACGACGTAGACGGCGATGATGACGCCGCCGTACCGCATCGTCCGGGCGGCATAGCCCTGCGCGTGGGACTTCTTGCGCGACTGGTACTTCACGGGGCGGGCTGCCGAGGCGCGGCGCGCGAGCGACACCGCCGACCACATGTGCAGGACGACCGACACGCCGAGCACGAGCTCGATGACCGTCAGTACGGTCCGGTACGGGACCGCGGGCTCGCCCATCGTGCGCAGCCAGTGCGCGTAGTGGTTGAAGTCCTCCGCGCCGAGGAAGATCTTCAGGTTCCCGATCATGTGCAGGACCAGGTACAGCACGAGGATGCCGCCGGTGACGGCCATGACGGCCTTCTTGCCGACGGTCGACCGGTAGATCGCAGGTATCGCTATAGCCACGACCTGCACGCTATGTCCGGTTCGGCGATTCGTTCCAAGTCATGAACGCACTCGTGGCGATAGCCGCAGGCTATGAACACATGCGGCGAGGCCCTTGTGGCCGTTCCGTGACAATCGTCCGGGTGAGGGACTTCACAGCGGGTGCGGGAACCTCATCGGGGAGTGACCTAGAAGACATTGACTGAGGTCAGGAGCTTGTGATCAGCGTTCCCGATCAGCGCCCGGGCCCGTCGTGGCCGGCCTGCCGCGACAGCAGGAGGACGGCGAGGTCGTCGGTGAGGGCGTCGCCGTTGAGCCGCTCGACCTCGCCCACCAGCGCGTCGATCAGCGACCGTCCGGCCGCGCCGCGGGTGCGCGCGGCGCGGGCGAGGTCGACCAGGCCCTCGGTGCCGAGCCGGTCGGAGCCGTCGCCGACCCGTCCCTCGATCAGGCCGTCGGTGTAGAGCATCAGGCCCCAGGACTCGCCGAGGTCGATCTCGGTGGTCGGCCACTCCGCGCCGGGCACGAGGCCGAGCGCCGGGCCGTGCGCGTAGT
This sequence comes from Actinomadura sp. NPDC000600, assembly GCF_040492135.1. NCBI lineage: Bacteria > Bacillati > Actinomycetota > Actinomycetes > Streptosporangiales > Thermomonosporaceae > Actinomadura > Actinomadura sp. NPDC000600. Next base: position 11,457 of record NZ_JBEUPD010000043.1, on the reverse strand, counting down.
CGGGGAGCGCCGCGACCTCGCCGCCGTCGCCCGGCGCGCCGCGGAACAGCAGCGGCGCGGGATGGCCGGCCAGGTGCATCCGGGCGGTCCGCCGGGACGGCGCGATAGTGATCATGCAGAGGGTGGTGAAGATCTCCTCGCTGCGCCGCTCGTGGCCGAGGACGGTGTCGAGGGTGCCGAGGAGCTGCTCGCCGGTGTGCCCGGCGAGGACGAGGGTCCGCCACGCCATCCGGAGCTGGACGCCGAGGGCCGCCTCGTCGGGGCCGTGCCCGCAGACGTCCCCGATCATCAGGTGGACGGCGCCGCCCTCGGTCTGCACGGTGTCGTAGAAGTCGCCGCCGAGCAGCGCCCGCCGCCGGCCCGGCCGGTAGCGGGTGTGGTGCCGCAGGGACGGGTCCTCGATCAGCGGGACCGGCAGCAGGCCGCGCTCCAGCCGGGCGTTCTCGCGGCCGAGGATGCGGGCCTCGACGAGCCGCCGCTCGGTCTCCTCCGAGCGCTTGCGCTCGATGGCGTAGCGGATCGCGCGGGCCAGCAGCGGCCCGTCGACCTCCTGCTTGACCAGATAGTCCTCGGCGCCCGCGGCGACCGCCCGGACGCCGAGCCGGCCGTCGTCCAGGCCGGTCAGCACGACGACGGCGGCCGGGCCGGAGAACGCGAGCACCTGGTGCAGCCCCTCCAGCCGGTCGATGCCGGGCGTGGAGAGGTCGACGATGATGCACTGGGTGCGGCGCGTCAGCATGCGCCGCGCGGAGTCGAGGTCGCTCGCCACGGTGATCTCCGTGTCCAGACCGCTGTCGGCGAGCATCTTCTCCACCATGAGCACGTCGGTGGGGTCGTCGTCGATGAGGAGCAGGTCGATCCTGTCCTCGGTACCTGGCGTGAGGGGATGCGTCTGGTGACTGATGGTGCTCACAGGTCATTCCGGACTGTCGGGCTGGCGACGGCACTGGCAACGGCCGGGTCGTCCCGCCTGTTCCTGCGGCCGCAGGAGCGGTACGGGCCGCGCCGGGGCAGCGGCATGGGCCTAGCCGCCAGTGTCCCGGCTCATGGAGCGGAGGAAGCATCGCTCCGTACGGTGACGACTTTAGCGTGTCACCGCGGCCGGGCGCATCCCCCGAGCCCGGCTTCGCGAGGGTTTCCGGACCGTCCGAAACCTGTTCGTCCTGTTGAAAAACCAGTCGTGCGACAAGGGTCGCGCTGCATAGCCTTCGTCGCGTGAAGCCGTTGCCAGAAAAGAATCCTGGCGGCCCTGACCACGTCACCCGAGGGGGAGCGAACCCCCTCGATCCCTGGAGTGCCTCACGCGCCGACCGCCGTGCCCCGGCGCGCTACCTGCTCGCGCTGCTGCGCGCCCAGTGGCGCAGCGTGACCGCGGGCGCCCTCCTCGGGGTGGCCTGGATGCTCAGCCAGGCGCTGATGCCCGCCGCGCTCGGCCGCGCCATCGGCGACGGCGTCGCGGCGCGGGACGAGCGCGCCCTCGTGGCGTGGGCGGCCGTCCTGCTCGGCCTCGGCGTCGCGCAGGCCGTGACGGGCGTGCTCCGGCACCGGTTCGCCGTGTTCAACTGGCTGGCCGCCGCGTACCGGACCGTCCAGCTCGTCACCCGGCAGACCACCCGCCTCGGTTCGACGCTGCCGAAGCGGCTGACCGCGGGCGAGGTGGTGAGCGTCGGCATGTCCGACGTGGCGCACATCGGGGAGGCCCTCGACATCATCGCGCGCGGGTCGGGCGCCGTGGTCTCGATCGTCGTCGTGGCCGGCCTCCTGCTGACGACGTCGCCGCCGCTCGGCCTGATCGTGCTGGTCGGCGTCCCGCTGATCCTGGTGGCCGCGGCGCCGCTGCTGCGCCCCTACCGCGAGCGGGAGCAGGCGCACCGCGAGCTGGTCGGCGAGCTGACCACGCACGCCACCGACCTGGTCGCGGGCCTGCGGGTGCTGCGCGGGATCGGCGGCGAGACGCTGTTCTCCGGCCGCTACCGCGCCGAGTCGCAGCGGGTGCGCGCGGCCGGGGTGGCGGTCGCGCGGGCCGAGACGCGGATGAACGGCGCCGAGGTGCTCCTGCCCGGCCTCCTGGTCGCGCTGGTCACCTGGGCCGGCGCCCGGTTCGCCGTGCGGGGGGCGATCGGCGTCGGGGAGCTGGTCGCCTTCTACGGGTACGCGGTGTTCCTGATCGTCCCGCTGAAGACCCTCGGCGAGGCCGCCAGCAAGATCACCAAGGGCCTGGTGGCGGCGGGCCGGGTCACCGCGCTGCTGCGGCTCGACCCCGAGCTGCCCGCCGCCGGGACGGCCCGGCCGCCGGCCGGCGCCGAGCTGGTCGACATCGCGTCCGGGCTGGTCGTGCGGCCGGGCCGGGTCACCGCGGTCGCGGCGGCCGACCCGCGCGACGCGCAGGCGATCGCCGACCGCCTCGGCCGGTACGCGGACGGCGAGGTCGACTTCGGCGGCGTCCCGCTGCGCGCGGTCTCGGACGTCCGGAAGCGGATCCTGGTCGCGGTCAACGAGGACCGGCTGTTCTCCGGCCCGCTGGCGGAGTCCCTCGCGCCGGACGCCGAGGGGCCCGCGCTTCAGGCCGCGGTCCGCGCGGCCTGCGCCGAGGACGTCGTCGACGCTGTCGGGCTCGACGCGCACGTGGCCGAGGCAGGGCGGGAGTTCTCCGGCGGCCAGCAGCAGCGCCTCCGCCTTGCGCGGGCGCTCGCCGCCGACCCCGACGTCCTCGTTCTGGTGGAGCCGACCAGTGCGGTGGACGCGCACACCGAGGCACGCATCGCCGAAAGGCTCGGCGAAGCGCGCGCGGGCCGCACCACCGTGGTGTGCACGACGAGCCCGCTGATGCTGGACCGCGCCGACCACGTCGCCTTCGTCCGGGACGGCGTGGTCGTCGCGGAGGGAACACACCGGGAACTGCTGGACGCCGAGCCGCGCTACGCGGCGACCGTCACCAGAGGCGAGGCGGCGGAGAGGGCGACGACGTGAGCAACCAGATCCTGCCGGTCGCGACACCCGCGCAGGTGCGGGCCTATGCCCGGCGCCTCGTGCTCCGGCATCCCCGCGACCTCGCCGCGGTGCTGGGCCTGCACGCGCTGGCCGCCGCCACCGGGCTCGTCACGCCGCGGCTGCTCGGCGCGCTGGTCGAGGACGTCCGCGACGGCCGCGCCGACATCGACACCACCGGCCTCGCCATCGCCGGGTTCGTGATCCTCCAGGGCGTGCTGATCCGGTACGCCTACCTGGCGTCGGCGAAGCTGGGCGAGCGGGTGCTGGCCGAGCTGCGGGAGGAGTTCGTCGACCGGGTCCTGGCGCTGCCGCTGTCCACGGTCGAGCGCGCGGGGACCGGCGACCTGGTCACCCGCGCGTCCCGCGACGTGGACACGCTGAGCACCTCCGTCCGGTACGCGATGCCGGAGACGCTCGTCGCCGTCGTCGTGGGCGGGCTCACCGTCGCCGCGCTGATGCTGAACGGCCCGCTGGTCGCGCTGCCCGCGCTGGTCGCCGTGCCGCTGCTGGTCGCGGTGATGCGCTGGTACCTGCCCCGCGCCCACGAGGGCTACCTGCGCGAGAACGCGGCCTGGGCGCGCATCGGCGACGGGCTGGCCGAGACCGTCCAGGGCGCCCGGACCGTGGAGGCCCTCGGCCTCGCCGAGCGGCGGCACGAGCGCGGCGACGCCGACATCGCGGCGTCCTACAAGGTGGAGCGGTACACGCTGCGCCTGCGCACGGTGCTGTTCCCGGTGATGGAGATGAGCTTCGTCCTGCCCGTCGTGTCGACGCTGCTCGTCGGCGGCCTGCTCTACATGAACGGCATGGCGACGCTCGCGCAGGTGACCACCGCGACCCTGTACGCCCAGCAGCTCATCGAACCGGTCGACGCGCTCATGTCCTGGCTGGACGAGTTGCAGCTCGGCGGCGCCTCCCTGGCCCGGCTGCTCGGCGTGGGCACCGTCCCGCCCGACCGCGCGCCCGGCGACAGGCGGCCCGCCGGCGAGCGGATCACGGCGCGCGACGTCCACTACTTCTACCGGCCCGGCCACGACGTCCTGCACGGCGTGGACCTCGACCTGCGGCCGGGCGAACGGCTCGCGATGGTCGGGCCCAGCGGCGCGGGCAAGTCGACGCTCGGCCGCCTGCTCGCCGGCGTCGACGGCCCGCGCGCGGGCGCCGTCACCGTCGGCGCGGACGGCGGCGTCCCCCTGGTCGAGCTGCCCCTGGACGACCTGCGCGGCCATGTCGCGCTGGTCACCCAGGAGCACCACGTGTTCCGCGGCACCCTCCGCGAGAACCTCGTGATGGCCCGCCCGGACGCCACCGACGACGACATCCGCGAGGTCCTCGAAGCCGTCGACTGGGACGGCCCCGCCCTCGACACCGCCGTCGGCTCGGGCGGCGAGACCCTGTCGCCCGCCCAGGCGCAGCAGCTCGCCCTGGCCCGGCTCGTCCTCGCCGACCCGCACACGCTCGTCCTGGACGAGGCGACGTCGCTGCTCGACCCGCGCGCCGCCCGCCGCCTGGAACGCTCGCTCGCCGCCGTCCTGGACGGCCGCACCGTCGTCGCCATCGCGCACCGCCTCCACACCGCCCACGACGCCGACCGCGTGGCCGTGGTGGAGGACGGCCGCATCACCGAACTGGGCACCCACGACGCCCTCCTGGCCGCCCAGGGCTCCTACGCGGCCCTTTGGGCCTCCTGGAGGAGTTAGGGCGCGGGCTACCCCTCTAGGGATTCCTTGAGGAAGGAGACCTGGATGTGGAGGAGGTTCTCGGCGACCACCTCTTGCGGGGTCATGTGGGTGACGCCCGAGAGGGGGAGGACGGTGTGGGGGCGTCCGGCCGCCAGTAGCGCCGACGACAGGCGCAGGGTGTGCGCGGCCACCACGTTGTCGTCCGCCAGGCCGTGGATGATCATCAGCGGGCGCTTCAGGTCCGGGGCCCGGTCGAGCAGGGAGTTGGCGGAGTAGTTCTCCGGCTCCTCGTCGGGGTGGCCCAGGTACCGCTCGGTGTAGTGGGTGTCGTACAGGCGCCAGTCGGTGACCGGGGCGCCGGCGACGCCGGCGTGGAAGACGTCCGGGCGGTACAGGACCGCGAGGGCCGCGAGCCAGCCGCCGAACGACCAGCCGCGGATGCCGACGCGGTCGAGGTCGAGCGCGGCGGGGTGCTTGCGGGCGGCCTCGATCAGCGCGCTGATCTGGTCCTCCATGACGGGCTCGACGAAGTCGCCGCGCACCGCGCGCTCCCAGGCGGGGCCGCGGGCCGGGGTGCCGCGCCCGTCCGCGATCACGACGGCGAAGCCCTGGTCGGCGAGCCACTGCGCCTCGCAGTACATGCGCTGGACGGCGAGGACGCGCTGGGCGTGCGGCCCGCCGTAGGGGTCCATCAGGACGGGCAGGCGGCCGTGGTCCGGCTCCCACCCGGTGGGGAGCAGCACGGCGGTGCGCAGCTCGCGGTCCCCGGCGCGCAGCAGCTCCACCCGCGGCGTGATCACCGGGGTCTCGGCGAACGAGACGACGGGGTGGACCGCGGACGCGGTGCGCACCTCGGCCTCCGAGCCGGGGCGGTCGAGCCGCGCGCCCGTGACCACGGTGACGCCGCCCGCGCGGGTGCCGGAGAAGACGCCCTGCCCCTCGGTCAGCCGGGCCACCTCGCCGCCCTCGTAGGAGTAGAGGTGCACCTCGGTGGGCTCCTCCGAGGCGGTGAACAGGATCGACTCGCCGTCCACGCCGAGGACGGAGCGCAGCTGAAGGCCGGCGGGCGTGACGGGCTCGCCGGCGACGGTGATGCGGCGGGTGTCGGTCCCGGCGTCCTCGGTGGCCCAGACGAGGGCGCCGCCGTGCGTCCGGACGGGCAGACCGGGGATGATCTCCGTCCAGACGGGATCGTGCTCGGTGTGCAGCAGCGACGTCTCGCCGTTGGTCGGATCGACCTTCAGCACCCGCTGGGAGCGCTGGTCGCGCGGCTGCACGACGATCAGCAGGCCGTGCCGGTCCCACACGGCGGTCACGAGGTAGGGGAACATGCCGCGGTCCCAGGCGACCGCTAGCCGCCCGCCGTCCACCTTCAGCAGCACCAGGGACACCATGGCGTTCGGCGTGCCCGCCGCCGGGTAGGCGATCTCGGACGGCGGCCGGTCCGGGTTGGCGGGGTCGGCGATGTGCCAGCGCTGCACGGGCGTCTCGTCCACCCGCGCGACCAGCAGGGTCCCCCCGTCGGGGGACCACCAGTGGCCGCGCATCCGGCCCATCTCCTCCGCCGCGACGAACTCGGCGAGACCGTAGGAGACCTGGTCGGACTCGGGCTCGACGAGCGCGCGGTCGTCGCCGCCGTCCATCTCGATGATCCGCGGCGTGCGGCCCGACACGTACGCGACGCGGCGGCCCGCCGGGTCGGGGCGCGGGTCGAAGACGGGCGCCCGGGCGGGCAGCTCCCGGACGAGCGCGGTGTCGAGGTCGACGGCGTAGAGGCGGCCGCCCAGGGTGAAGACGGCCTGCTTCACGGCGCGGTCGGTCGCGTACCCGACGATGCCGCCCGCCTGCTCGCGGGCGCGCTCGCGCCGGGCCCGCTCCTCGGCGGGCAGGTTCTCCTCGCCGGGGACGTCCAGCGCGGCCGGGTCGGCGACGCACTCCTCCTCGCCGGTGGCGGTGTCCAGCGTCCACAGGCAGGTCACCGGGTCGTCGCCCGCCCGGGTGCGCAGGAAGACGACGCGCGACCCGTCCGGCGCGATCTGGAAGGCGCGCGGGACGCCGAGGCTGAACCGTCGCGTGCGGGCGCTCTGCCGCGGATAGCTGATGCTCATGGCATCCGAGTCTGCCAGGGCGGTGCGGAAGTACGGCGCACGGCGGCCTCCTGCCCCCTATGATCACGGGTCGTCGCGTAGCGGACGGGAATGTCCCGTGCCCGTGTCCGCCCTCGCGTAAGCTCAAAGCTTCCCCAAGCACTTTCATCGTCGCGGGCTGAGGAGTGGTCAATGCCTGAGCTGCAGCCGGGAGACCCCCGGCGGCTCGGTTCCTACGAGATCGTCGAAAGGCTCGGTGAGGGCGGCCAGGGCGTCGTCTACGGCGGGGTCGACGCCTCCGGGAACCGCGCTGCGATCAAGCTCCTGCGGGCCGACCTGGCCGGCGACACCATGGCCCGCAACCGGTTCGTCCGGGAGGCGCAGGCGGCCAAGCAGGTCGCCCGGTTCTGCACCGCGCAGGTCCTGGAGGCCGACGTCGCGGGTGACCAGCCCTACATCGCGAGCGAGTACGTGCCGGGGCCGTCGCTGTACAAGCAGGTCACCGAGACCGGCCCGATCAGCGGGGCGCCGCTGGACCGGCTGGCGATCGGCACCGCGACCGCGCTGGTGGCGATCCACCAGGCCGGGATCGTGCACCGCGACTTCAAGCCGCACAACGTGATCATGGCCCCGGACGGGCCCCGCGTCATCGACTTCGGCATCGCGCGGGCCCTCGACACCGGGCAGACCAACGCGACCAAGGCGATCGGCACCCCGTCCTACATGGCGCCCGAGCAGGTGGCGGGCGCGACGCTCACCGAGGCCGTGGACGTGTGGGCCTGGGCCACCACGATGGTGTTCGCCGCGACCGGGCACCCGCCGTTCGGCGACGACACCGTGGTCGCGGTGATCAACCGGGTGATGCACGAGCCGCCGTCGCTGGACGGCGTGCCCGCCGACCTGCACCGGCTGATCGCCGCCTGCCTGGCCAAGGAGCCCGAGCGGCGGCCGACCGCGCAGCAGATCATGATGGCGCTGATCGGCAGCGGCCCGGGCGGCGGCCCCGGCGTCATCCCCGGCGCCGGGCAGACCCGCATGGACGACCCGGCCCAGGCCACCACGATGCTCGCGGAGGGGTCGACGCTCGCCGCGGGCGGCCTCGCCGGCGCGGGGATGATGGCGGGCGGCGCCACCCACCCGGGCCGCGGGGCGCCCGGCGTCGCGCCGCGCGACTACACCGGCACCCTCCCGCCTGCGGGCGGCCCCCCGACCGGGGCGCCCCGCGGCGGCTACAACGACTGGGAGCCCGAGCGCAAGTCCAAGTGGCCGATCTTCGGAGCGATCGCGGCGATCGCCGTGCTGGCCCTGGTCGTGGGGCTGTTCATGGCGACCCAGGGCAACAAGGACGACAGCGGCGGCACGCCCACCCCGGCCGTCACCGACTCCGGGTCGGTCTCGGAGTCGCCGACGTCCGAGGAGCCCGAGGCGCCCACGCCGACCCGCACCAAGACGCGTGAGAACACGCCGCCGCCGCGGACGTCCGAGCCGCCGTCGGAGACGCCGACCAGCGAGACCCCCACCGAGGCGCCGACCAGCGACACGCCGACCACCACGCCCACCTCCCCCACCGGGGGCACCGGCGGGGGAGGCACCGGCGGTGGCGGCACCGGCGGAGGCGGCGGTGACGGCACCGGCACGGGAGCGGGCGGCACCGGCGGCGGCACCGGCGGAGGCGGCTGACGCGGCCCCGCGGCGACCCTCCGGGATGTGCGGGGCAGGGCGGTCATCGCCGCCGTGCCGGGCACTGAGTACGCTCGGGGACTATGAAGGAGCCGCGGATCCTGTTCGTCCACGCCCATCCGGATGACGAGTCCATCGGAACCGGGGCGAGCATGGCCAAATACGCCGCCGAGGGCGCCCACGTCTGCCTCGTCACCTGCACGCTGGGCGAGGAGGGCGAAGTCATCCCCGAGGAGCTTCGCCACCTGGCCTCCGACAAGGAGGACGCCCTCGGCGAGTACCGGATCGGCGAGCTCGCCGCGGCCTGCCAGGCGCTCGGCGTCCGCGACCACCGCTTCCTCGGCGGTCCCGGTCGCTGGCGCGACTCCGGCATGATGGGCGCACCCACGAACGACGACCCGCGCTGCTTCTGGCAGGCGGACGTCACGACCGCCGCGCTGGACCTCGCGAGCGTCATCCGGGAGGTCCGCCCGCAGGTGATCGTCACCTATGACGAGCGCGGCAACTACGGCCATCCCGACCACATCCAGGCGCACCGCGTCACGTGGCGGGCGTTCGAGCTGGCCGCCGACCCGTCCCACGAGGACGGCGCCGAGCCGTGGCGGGCGGCCAAGGTCTACGCCTACGCCACCCCGCGGACGGTCCTCGCCCGCGCGATCGCGGTGATGCGCGAGGCCCGGCTGCCCTTCGCCCGCGTCGCGGGGCTGGAGGAGCTCGGTTCCGGCGTCCCGGACGGGGAGGTCACCACGGTCGTGGACGCCCGCGCCCACCTGCCCGCCAAGCTGGCCGCGCTGCGCGCCCACCACACCCAGATCACGGTCGCGCCCGAGCAGGTCGGGCCGTTCTTCGCGCTCTCGAACAACCTGGGGCAGCAGGCGTTCGGCACCGAGTACTTCATCCTCCAGGCGGGTGAGCTCGGCCCGGTCGGCCCCGGCCGCCGCGAGCGGGACCTGTTCGCCGGTCTGACGAGCACGGCGGACTGACCGGCCCCGGTACGCTGGCGTCCGTGGACAAGGACGACGAGGCCCGGGTGCGGCTCGCCAAGAACGCCCCCCGGGCGGACGAGGGCGCGAAGGACGCCGAGGCCCCGGCCGACGTCGCCGAGACAGGCGCCCCCGACGCCCCCGGCGCCCCCGAGGCTCCCGGCGACGGGAGCCCGGACGCCGGCGCGACCGCCCTGGAACCGGACGGCGGCGAGGGCCCCGGCGACGCGTTCGTGTCCGGCGCCGCCTACGCCGCGCTCGGCGTCCTCGGCGGCGTGTTCGGCGTGGTCGGCTCGTTCGTGCAGGACTGGACCGTCGGCCCCGTCCCGCTCGCGGCGCTCGTCCTGGTCGCGCTGGTCTTCGCGATGGCGTGGCTGTCGGGGAAGGGCATGGGCGGGCGCCTAGGCGCGACGGTCCCCGCGATCGTCTGGGGCGTCGTGGTGTTCGTTCTGTCGATGCGCCGCCCCGAGGGCGACCTCGTCGTCCCGGCGACGACGGCCGGGTACGTGTTCATCATCGGCGGCATGGTCGCCGCCGTGATCGGGATCATGCTCGTCCCGCCGGCCCGCCCGCCGGGCGACTGGCTGCTCGGCAAGGCGGGCCGTACCCAGCGGTAGCGCGGGTAGGAAATGAGGGCCCGCCCCAGGGGAGCGGACCCTTGTCTCAGCTAGCCATGGGGGCGGGTTCGGGATCCTTCTGCAGCGACGTGCCGGCCTGGTGGCCCTTGAGGGTGAGGCAGGCGGCGGCGCTGAGCAGGATGACGGCGATCGGCAGCCACATCGTCGGCTTCATGGCGTGGACGAAGCCGTGCGAGAACACCTGCCCGGCCAGCTCCTGGATGCGGTGCGCGACGCCCGGAGAGACGCCGGGTGGCAGCTGCTGCCGCGCCCCGCTCTGCCCCGCGCCGACCTCCAGGCCGCCCTTGGCGGCGTTCGCGAAGCCCTGCACGAAGCCGCCGCGCACGTCCGGCGGGAGGGCCGCCGAACGGGTGGCCGCCTCGTCCCGCAGCGAGGACGCGAGCTGGTTCTGCAGGACGGCGCCGACCGCGGCGCTGCCGAGCACCGACCCGACCTGCCGGATCATGTTGTTGACGCCGGACGCGGCGCCGGCGAGGCGCGGCGGGACGTTCCGCGTCGCCTCGGTCGCCATCGGCGCGAACACGCCGCCGATGCCGAGCCCGGACACCACGAGCGGGGCGATGAACGCGGTCCAGTGCGTGCCGACCTCGGCGACGACCAGGATCCACGCCATGCCGACGCCGTAGAGGGTCAGCCCGGCCATCAGGATGAACTTGCCGCCGATGCGGTCGGACATCCGGCCCGCGACCGGGGCGAGGAGCATCGACACCAGCGACGACGGCGCCATGACGAGGCCCGCCTTGAGGGCGCTGAAGCCGAGCACCGACTGCAGGTAGATCGTCATCGGCAGGAACATGCCGATCATGCCGACCGAGACGGCCGCGCCGACGAGGTTCAGGATCGTGAAGTTGCGGTCCTTGAACAGCGAGAACGGCACGAGCGGCTCGCGGTCCTGGCGGCCCCGCTGGTGCACCACGAAGATCACGAAGAGCGCGAGCCCGGCGGCGATCAGCCCCCAGATGCCCTCGTTCCACTCGTACTTCTGGCCCTCGGTCAGCGCGAACGTGACGCAGAACAGGGCGGCGGACGCCAGCAGCACGCCCGCGACGTCGAACCGGTGCCGGACGGTGCGGGTGTGGCCGGGCAGGATCGGGACGGCCATGGCCAGCACGAGGACGCCGATCGGCAGGTTCACGAAGAAGATCCACCGCCAGTCGAGGCTGGTGACCAGCAGCCCGCCGACCGTCGGCCCGGCGATGGTGGACACGCCCGCCACCGCGCCCCAGACGCCGAGCGCGGCGCCGCGCCGCTCCGGCGGGAACACGCTGATGATGATGGACATGGTCTGCGGCATCAGCAGCGCGGCGCCGAGCCCCTGCACGGCGCGGGCCGCGATCAGCTGCGCCGGGTCCTGGGAGATCCCGCACGCCAGGCTGGACAGCGTGAACAGCGCGAC
>NZ_JBEUPD010000042.1:0-65714 GCF_040492135.1 Actinomadura sp. NPDC000600 | reverse complement strand
GTCCCATCCCGAACCCGGAAGTTAAGCCCTTCAGCGCCGATGGTACTGCATGGGAGACCGTGTGGGAGAGTAGGACGCCGCCGGACACATATTAGAAAAGGGCCCCGCCGATCACGGCGGGGCCCTTTTCCTGTTTCCTGGCTCTGCTCGCTGTTAGTCTGCGCGCCATGAATCACCTGTTCGCCCGGTTCCTGGACGGGCGTATCCGCGTCTACGAGATCGACGCCGCCGCGGAGGGGCTCCTCCAACCGGTGAGTTCCGTCCAGGTCGGTACCGATCTGGAGATATGCGGTCTCGCCGTCGGCCCTCTGGGGGACCGGCTCGTCTGTACGACGAAGCACGAGGTCGTCTGCCTGGACCGCGACGGTGTCGAGCTCTGGCGATACACGCTCCTCCCCAGATCGACGGAGAAGTACGGGCACATGCCGAGTGCCGCGTTCTCCCCGGACGGAACGCTCGTCTGGGTCTACCGGCCGGATGCGATGGCGGGTCGCGGGACCACCGACACATGGGTGGTTCTCGACGCCCGGTCCGGCGAGGTCCGGGCACAGGCCGATCTGAAGTCCTGCGGGCACGGCGGGGAGCACCTGCCACTGCCGGACGGGTCACGGATGCTGCTCGACGTGGGCGAAGGCCAGGACGGTTCTCTCGTCTTCGCCGGCTTCCTCACGGGGACGACGCTCGAACTGGAGCAGTACCCGTGGGACGACCGATGCGTCATGGCCCTGGCGCCGGGCGGCAGGCAGTTCATGAGCATCGACCACGGGCAGCAGGACGTGGCCTTCCACGAGTCTCCGAGCGGCAAGGTGGTGCTGAGGCTGCCGGTGGCCGCGTTCGGGCACGACCCCGAGGACGCGGCGTTCGAGTGGAGCGGCGGGTATCTGGACGCCGGCACCGCCATTGTCACGATCTGCGGTGAGCTCGAAGAAGACGACGTACCGGACGACGAACGGGAATGGCACGTCCACTATCGGGTCGATCTGCGCACCGGTGGAGTGGTCGGCCGGTTCGACGCGCACTCCCGCCATTCATACGATCTGGAGCCGCTGGGGGACGGTTCCTGGCTGACGACGGACCCGGACGGCAGGCCCGTCCGCTGGATCGACCGAGGGGAGAGCAGCTGAGGTCGGTCTACCGCGCTCGTAGGGGTCGGCTCCCCCGGCGGGTGAGCGGTAGTCGGCGAGGCTGTCAGGGCCGGGAGCACGACCTTCGGTGAGGGGTCAGAAGTCGTCGCCGGCGAGGACGGTGTCGGCGTCGACGATCCGGTACGCGTAGCCCTGCTCGGCCAGGAAGCGCTGCCGGTGGGCGGCGTAGTCCTGGTCCAGGGTGTCGCGGGCCACGACGGCATAGAAGCGCGCTCCCGCACCGGACGCCTTGGGACGCAGGAGGCGCCCCAAGCGCTGGGCCTCCTCCTGCCGGGACCCGAAGGCGCCCGAGACCTGGACGGCGACGGACGCCTCCGGCAGGTCGATGGAGAAGTTCGCCACCTTGGACACGACCAGCACGTCGATCTCCCCGCTGCGGAACGCGTCGAACAGCCGCTCCCGCTCGCGGACCCGCGTCTCCCCCTTGATGACCGGCGCGTCCAGGAGCGTGCCCAGCTCGTCCAGTTGGTCGATGTACTGGCCGATGACGAGCGTCTGCTCGCCGCGGTGCCGGTCGACGAGCGCCTGGATGAGCTTGGTCTTGGTGTCCGTCGTGGCGCAGAAGCGGTACCGCTCCTCGGGTTCGGCGGTCGCGTAGGCGAGGCGTTCGGAGTCGGTGAGGGTGACGCGCACCTCGACGCAGTCGGCGGGCGCGATCCAGCCCTGCGCCTCCATGTCCTTCCACGGCGCGTCGTACCGCTTGGGGCCGATGAGGGAGAACACGTCCCCTTCGCGGCCGTCCTCCCGGACGAGGGTGGCGGTGAGGCCGAGGCGGCGGCGGGCCTGGAGGTCGGCGGTCATGCGGAAGATGGGCGCGGGCAGCAGGTGGACCTCGTCGTAGACGACCAGGCCCCAGTCGCGGGCGTCGAAGAGCTCCAGGTGCGCGTAGGCGCCCTTCCGGCGGGTCGTCATGATCTGGTAGGTCGCGATGGTGACCGGCCGGATCTCCTTCTTGGTGCCGGTGTACTCGCCGATCTCGTCCTCGGTGAGGGACGTGCGGCGCAGCAGCTCCTGCTTCCACTGGTGCGCGGAGACGGTGTTGGTGACGAGGATCAGCGTGGTCGCCTGGGCGCGGGCCATGGCGGCGGCGCCGACGATGGTCTTGCCGGCGCCGCAGGGCAGGACGACGACGCCGGACCCGCCGTGCCAGAACGCCGACGCGGCCTCGCTCTGGTAGGAGCGCAGGCCCCAGCCGTCCTCGACCAGGGAGATGGCGTGGGCCTCGCCGTCGACGTATCCGGCGAGGTCCTCGGCGGGCCAGCCGATCTTGAGCAGGGCCTGCTTGAGGGCGCCGCGCTCGCTCGGGTGGACGGCGACGGCGTCGTCGCCGACCCGGTCCCCGATCATGCCCTTGATCTTCTTGGCGCGCATCACCTCCTCCAGCACCGCCCGGTCGGAGGACGAGAGGATGAGCCCGTGGACGGGGTCCTTCTCCAGCCGCAGCCGCCCGTAGCGGGCCATCGTGTCGGCGACGTCCACGAGCAGGGCGTGCGGGACGGGGTACCGGGAGAACCGGATCAGGGTGTCGACAACCTGCTCGGCGTCGTGGCCGGCGGCGCGCGCGTTCCACAGCGCCAGCGGCGTCACCCGGTAGGTGTGGACGTGCTCGGGCGCCCGTTCGAGCTCGGCGAACGGGGCGATCTCCTTGCGGCAGGCGTCGGCCAGCTCGTGGTCGACCTCGAGCAGCAGCGTCTTGTCGGACTGGACGATGAGCGGACCGTCGGTCAAAGCAGAAGCCCCCGTCGGGTTTCGGAAGATCGATGCCCTCACCCGGATCGGGGCACCGCTGCCGCACGCTACCCGAGCGGCGGCGGCGCTTCGCGCGTTCGGCGAGGACCGGAGGATTCAACGCCCCGGCCGCCGCCTTTATTGCCGCGCCCGCGCCGCGGACGCCGGCCGCCGCGAACCGCGGGGACGCCGGTCAGATCCCCTCGCTGGAGCCGTACTCCGGGTCGGACATGACGCCGAACGCGATCCAGACGACCGCGAGGACGATGCCGAGGAGGACGGACGCGGCGAAGAGCGACCAGCTCCAGATCGTCAGTTTCCGGGTGGACTGCGGGTCGGTGTGGACCCGGCCGAGGGCGACCGCCGCGGTGATCAAGCCGGCGAGCGCGATGACGTTGCAGCACATCACGACCAGGACGGCGTTGCAGACGAGCGCGGCGATGGTGGACCCGTTGCCCGTGGACTGGTGGGGGGAGACGCCCGGCGGCCCGTAGCCGTAGCCGGGCTGGCCGTAGCCGGGCTGGGTGTACCCGTACTGCTGCCCGTACGCGCCGCCCGCGTCCCAGTTCTGGGATCCGCCGTAAGGGTCTTCCCAGCCCGACGGCGGACGCCCTCCGTAGCCGCTCATCGGGGAGCCTCCTCACACCACTCGTCCGGACACGCTACCGGTCCGATGGATCATTGATTGGACCGTATGCGACGTTCGCCGGTTCCCGCGGCGCGGAGCGTCCGGTTCCGGACAGCGGCCGACCCGGGAGCAGCGAAGGCGGAGCGGCCTCAGGAGGCGTCGTCGAGCTCGGAGACGCCGGTGATGCGGTGCAGGGCGAAGCGGTGCACGGCGGCGCGGGTCGCGTCGTAGCCGGTGAGGAAGCCGCCCTCGACCCGGACGGGCTCGACGATGCGGCTGGACGCCTGGCCCTGCTGGTCGAGGTAGCCGATCCAGACGCGGCCGCCGCGCTCGACGGCGCCGCGGAGCCGCTCGACGGTGGCCATCGCGGGCGAGCGGGGCGGCTCGCCGGCCGGTGCCTGCCGGGCGTGCTCGGCGCCGTGCAGGGACGCCTCGTCGCCGGCGCGCAGCGCCCGCACCGCCGCGGAGATCATCGAGGCGTCGGTGCGGTCGTCGGGGCGGAGCCGGACGATCTCGGCGGTGGGCGGCGGGTCGGCGCGCTGCGCGTCCGGCCGGGTCACGATCACGCCGCCGCCGGGCGCCTCGGCGACCGGGGCCAGGCCCATGGCGCGCAGGCCGTCGAGCAGGTCGGCGCGCTGGAGCCCGGACGCCAGGACGGTCGGGGCCAGGCGGTGCAGGCGCAGCGGGGCGGCGCGCCGGTCGGCGAGGATCTCGTCGAGGGTGGCGGGCGAGTCGGTGCGGACGTAGGACGACAGGGCCCCGACGCGCAGGTGCCCGTGCCGGCGGGCGACGTCGTCGATCAGGTAGACGAGCGGCTGCGGGAGCGGGGTCGCCGAGTGCCGGGTGAGCAGGTCGGTGACGTCGGCGGCGGTCCGCCCCGCGTCCAGGGCCCGGCGGATCGACTCGGGGGTGAAGCGGTACACGGTGGCGCCGCCGGTGGACTCGACGTCGGCGGCGAGCGCCAGCTCCCGGGCGAGGTCGGTGACCAGCGGGCCGGGCGCGACGGCGGTCAGGTCGGCCTGGACGAGGATCTCGTCGACGGGCTCCGGAAGGTACTTCTCCAGCGCGGGCTCGGGGTCGTCCCCGGCGAGCAGGTCGCGGCCGAACGGGACCAGCTCGCCGAAGCCGGTCAGGCCGAGGGCGGCGGCCTCGCGGAGCGTCCAGC
This sequence comes from Actinomadura sp. NPDC000600, assembly GCF_040492135.1. Classification (NCBI taxonomy): domain Bacteria; kingdom Bacillati; phylum Actinomycetota; class Actinomycetes; order Streptosporangiales; family Thermomonosporaceae; genus Actinomadura; species Actinomadura sp. NPDC000600. The sequence continues at coordinate 61,048 of NZ_JBEUPD010000042.1, read as the reverse complement.
CGACGAGGCGGTCGCGGACGGGCCCGCCGTGGCGGGGGCGCAGCCACGCCAGGCGGGCGCGGAGCGCGTCCTCGCCGACGACGACGCCGCGGTCGGCACTGGCGAGGACCTCCAGCACGGCGCGCCGGGTAGTCGGCGCGCTGCTGCGCACCATCGCCTCGCTGAGCGCGTTGATCAGCCGGTCGCGGTCGTCGCGGTCCCCGGCGAGCCCGGCGGCGCGGTCGGACTTCAGCCAGCCGCGGGCCAGCTCCGTCCAGCGCCCGGCGGTGTCGCGCATCAGCCACAGGTCGTAGGCGGGGGTGGGCAGCCACTCGCCGTCGAGGTCGCCGCTGCGGGTCAGCAGGCCGGCCGCGTACGCGACCTCGACGAGCAGGGCGGCCTTCCACTCCGGGACGTCCAGGAGCGTCGCGGCGGCGCGCAGGTCGCGGACGGCGAGGCCGCCGCTGCGCAGCACCGGCGGCGGTTCGAGGCCCCAGCGCTCCAGCAGCTCCTCGATGAGCCGGACGGCGCCCGCGGCCTCGCCCGCCGCGGCGCGCACGACCACGTCCTCGGGACGCGGTTCCGCCGCCGGGGTGAGCGGGGGCGGCTCGGCCGGGACGTCCCGGAACAGCCGCCCGCCGCGCAGGTGCAGGGCGACCTCGCGGGGCAGCGTGACCGTGCGGTCGTCCTCGGCGGCGAGGAGCCCGCGCGCCAGGAGCCGCTCGATGGGGGTGGTGGCGGTGTCGAGCCGGACTGGGCGGCGCGCGTCGGCGACCCGCCCGACCGGCGGGCCCCAGGCGAGCTGGTCGAGGGCGGCCCGCGCCTCGGGCCCGGCGTCGTCGATGAGAGAGGCCGGGTCGGTCAGCAGCTCGGAGAGCCGGGCGAGGAGCCGGCCGGAGTCGGCGAAGCCGCGCGGGGCCTCGCCGTCCAGGTCGGCGACCAGGTCGGTGAGGCGTTCGGCGGGGTAGCCCGCGAAGACCTCCCGGACGGGCGGGCCGAGCCCGGCGGGGTGCGGCAGGCTCTGCCGGACGCCGGGCGCCGCGGCCGGGGCGCCGTCCCCCCAGGCGAGGCCGAACTGGCGGAGCGTGCCGAGCGCGTTCGCGGCCTGCTCGACGGTGGCGCCGAGGGCGGTGGCGAGCGCGTCCGGCCCGGTCGGCGAGGGCAGGACGAGCAGGGCCTCCAGGACGGCGAGGGTGAAGCGGTCCAGCCGGTCGAGCGCGCGGGACACCGCGGCGGGCGTGGCGGCGCGGGCGGCGAGCGCGGTCAGGTCGGCGGGGACGGGGGCGAGCAGTTCGGGACGCGCGGACAGCAGCGCGCGGAGTTCGTCATCGCCTCGCGCGCGCAACCAGTCCGCATACGTTTCCATGCCGTTCCCCAACTTTAAGTCGCGTGCATGCCGCAGGCACGCGGGCCTCCAGGTTAGAGGCCCGCGCACGGTGGGGAACCCGGGTGTGCCGTGTCAGGTGGCGGGCGTGCGCTCCAGGTGCACCAGCCCGAGGCCGAGACGGGCCCAGCTCTCCACGAACCGCTTCTCGTCTATGCGGGTGGGCGGCTCGTACATCGCCTCGTTCGCCAGCCAGTAGTTCACCACGGCGCCGCCGAGGATCGCGGCGACCGCCGGCCAGTCCTCGTCGGAGCCCGCGAACTCGGGCTGGGCCGACAGCCAGGTGGCGATGCCGTCGTAGAGCGGGTTGACGATGCCCTCGCGCATCTCGGCGACCAGGTTCGGGAACTGGTCGAGGTCGCGGAACAGCACCCGGATGAGGTCCTGCTCCTCGCGCATCTTGGCCAGGCCGGCGTGGCACGTCATGCGCAGCCGGACATCGAGCGGGCGCTCCTCGTAGGCGGTGGCCTGCGTGAGGACGTCGCTGATCTGCCGGCGGGTCCGCTCGATGTGCTCGCGGATGGCGGAGGCGAGCACCTCCTCCTTGGACCGGAAGTGCCGGTAGAGGCCGCCCGCGCCCGGGGACAGGCCGGCCGCCGCCTCGATCTCCGCGACCGACGTGGCCGCGTAGCCCCGGTCGGCGAACAGCCGGAGCGACTCGGACACGATGCGCTCGCGCGTGGATGTCGTCATGGTGATGAATTCCTCCGCAAGAACAGTAAGGCATGTTCGAGCGGCCGGTCCCCGCGTCGCGCGCGGCGCGTCCGAATCCGTGATGCCGCTCCCGCCGGGCCGGGCGCGGACTAGAGTTCCCTCGTCCGCGCCCCGTCGCCGGAAGGGGCGTCGTCGGAAAGGTCGGCGATGTTCAAGTCTCCGCGGAAGGCGGCCGCCCGGGACTTCCTGCCCGAGGACTTCGTGGTGCCCACCCTGGTGGCCGGGCCCGACTTCCAGATCCGTCCGATCACCGTCCACGACGTGGTCAAGGACTACGGCGCCGTCATGGGCAGCCTGGACCGGCTGGCCGGGCGGTTCGGGCCCGAGTGGGGCTGGCCCGACCGCGAGTTCACCTTCGAGCAGGCCCTGATCGACGTCGCGTGGCTGCAGAAGCAGGGGCAGCTGCGGCGCTCCTTCAGCTACGTCGTGATCACGCCGGACGGGGAGCGGCAGCTCGGCCGCATCCACGTCGCCCCCTCGGACCGGCCCGGCGCGGACGCGGTGGTGGTCTTCTGGGTGCGCTCGGACGAGGAGAACTCCGTCCTGGAGAAGGAGCTGGAGGCGTTCGTCCGCGGGTGGGTCACCACGGCGTGGCCCTTCGGCACGGTCCGCTTCCCCGGCCGCGACTAGCGGGGGGCTAGCCCAGCCGGCGGACGAGGCCGACGACGATGCGGCCGATCACCAGGTAGACGAGGGCGGCCAGGCCGTAGTTGACGGCGACCTCCACCTTGGCGTTCTCGGGCTGGAAGACGTCCTTGAACTGCCAGCACAGGTCGGTGGCGCGGTCCCCGAACCAGCGGACGAGGTCGTTTCCGGTGTTGGCCTCGAAGGCCGTGAACACGATGTGCACGGCCAGGATCGCCACCACGATCGTGGTGGCGACGGAGACGGCCGCCGCGAGCAGGGCGACGGTGCGGCGGCGGACCGCGGCGGCGGGGAAGGGCCGGCGGGTGCGCGGGGCGCGGTGGTCACCGCCCGGCTCGGTCTGGGTCTCTGCCATGTGCGGCCTCCTTCGCCGGGGCGGGGCGCCGATCGTCCTTGGGGCTCGGATGGTGCGTTCGGGTGCTGCGTTTTCCCTGGTCAGGTGGTTTGTGGTCGAGGGCCCGGGTATATCCGAGACACGGTCCCGCGCTCTCCTACTCGGATCCCGTCGCATCGCCACTACCAGGAGAGCGCGGGTCCTCGCGTGTGTCCAGCCCCTTACCCTGTGGACGTGCTCGATCTCGACCCCTCCGCGGCGTCCCGCGCCGGCCTCGCCATCGGCTTCGACCTCGATCTGACCCTCGCCGACACCCGCGCCGGGATCGGCGCCGTCTACACGGCCCTCGCCGCGGAGACGGGCGTGCCGATCGACACCGACCAGGTGGTGCGCCGCATCGGGCCTCCGCTGGAGGAGGAGCTGGCGTACTGGTTCCCGCCCGCGGAGGTGCCGGCGATGGCGGCGCGGTACCGGGCGATCTACGCCGACATCGCGGTCCCGGCGACCGTCCTCATGCCGGGCGCGGCGGCCGCGCTGGACGCGGTGCGCGCCCGGGGCGGGCGGGTGGTCGTCGTGTCGGGCAAGAACCAGGCCGACACCGAGCGGACCGTCCGGTTCCTCGGGCTGGCGGCGGACGCCGTGGTGGGCGGCCTGTTCGGCGCCGACAAGGGCGCGGTCCTGCGCGAGCACGGCGCCGGCGCCTACATCGGCGACCACACCGGCGACGTGGACGCCGCCCGGGCGGCCTCGGCGGTCGCGGTGGCCGTCGCGACCGGCGCGTTCGACTCGGCGGCCCTGACCGCCTACGGCGCGGACGTCGTCCTGCCGGACCTGCTGGCGTTCCCGGCGTGGCTCGGCGGGTTCCGGACGGGCTGAGCTGCGGGCCGATATTCGGATGCCGTCCCGGGGCGTCCGGGATAGCTTCTATCCCGTTGCCCCGCAGGCGTCGCGGGGGCACCCGGCATGTTCACCGGCCCGCGGCGAGGCACTAATCTTGGGGTCGATTCAGGACGATTACCGAACGAGGTCTCCGGTGCCGACTGGCAAGGTCAAGTGGTACGACTCCGACAAGGGGTTCGGCTTCCTCACCCGCGACGACGGCGGTGAGGTCTTCGTGCACTCGTCGGCGCTGCCGAGCGGGGTCACGACCCTCAAGCCGGGCCAGCGCATCGAGTTCGGGGTGGTCGAGGGGCGCCGCGGCCAGCAGGCGCTGCAGGTGCGGGTGCTGGAGACGCTGCCGTCGGTGGAGAAGACCATCGCCAAGCAGCGGCGCAAGAAGCCCGACGAGATGGTCGTCATCACCGAGGACCTGATCAAGCTGCTGGACGGGATCTCCAACACCTACCGGCGGGGCAAGCACCCGGCCCCCGCGGAGGCCAAGAAGATCGCCATCGTGCTGCGGGCCGTCGCCGACGACCTGGCGCCCTAGCGCTCCAGGGCCCGGAGGTCAGGCGCGCATCTCGTGGTGCGCGTCCGTCAGCGTGCCGCCGTGCTCGGTGCGGTGCGGGTGGCGCCGGGCTCCGGCCTGCCGCATCACCAGCACCCCGAACGCCAGGGCCAGCGCGGCCGCGACGACCGCGAGCGCGAGCCGCCCGTCCGCGACGATCGACATGGCGAGGCCGAGCAGCCCGCCGAGCACCCAGCTGAGCTGGTGCAGGGTCTCCGACACCGCGAACGTGGACGAGCTGACCTCCTCGCCGATCTCGCGCTGGACCACCGCGTCCATGGACAGCTTGCCGAGCACCTGGCCGAGTCCGGCCGCGGTCGCCACGGCGAGGGCCGCCCACAGCCCGAAGAACGCGGCGCCCGCGGCGGTGACGCCGGTGACGCACGCCAGCGTCGCCGACACGATGAAGCGCGGCGCCCGCGCCTTCATCCAGGCGCCGAGCGCGGTGCCGATCAGCCCGCCCGCGCCCGCGCACGCCGCCAGCAGGCCGAGCGCGACATGGTGCGACACGGGGTCGAAGCGCTCCTGCCGGAGCAGGAACGCCAGGTAGATGATCAGGAAGCCGGAGAACGCGCGGAGCACGGCGTTGGCCTGCATCGCCTCCGCGACGACCGGGCCGAAGCGCGGCAGCGCATGCCACCGCCGGCGCGGAGCGGCCGTCTCCGCCGCCGGCTCGGCCTCGGGGACGTCCACGTGCCGGGGCAGCCGCATGGTGAACACGACGCCGAGCAGGAACAGGGCCGTGCCGATGCGCAGCACCCAGCCCGGCCCGATGAGCAGGGCGAGGCCGGCCCCGGCCGGCGCGGCGATCGACGCGGTGATGAGCCCGGCGAACGAGCACCGCGCGTTCGCCGTCACCAGCGAGATCTCGTCCGGCAGGACGCGCGGGGTGACCGCGGCCCGCAGCACCCCGAACGCCTTGGACAGCACCAGCACGCCGAACGCGGCCGGCAGGAAGGTGACCTGGTCGCCGTGCGGGAGGGCGCTCGCCAGCGCCCAGCACAGCAGCGCCCGCATCACGAACGTGCTCGCGATCGCGTACCGGCGGACGTGCCGGGCCCGGTCCAGCGCCGGGCCGATCAGCGGGGCGACCAGCGCGAACGGGGCCATCGTGACGACGAGGTAGAGGGCGACCTGGCTCCGCGCCTGGTTGACGTCCAGGCCGAAGAACAGGGTTCCGGCGAGCGCGACGGTGACCAGCGCGTCCCCGGCGGAGTTGATCGCGGACGCCTCGATCAGGCTGCCGAGCCCGCTGCGGCCCGCGCCCTGCGCGTGGGTGACGCGGCGGGTGAGCCGGCCCGTCCCGAGCACGGCCGAGCGCGCGGCGCGGCACGCCCGCGCCGCACCCCCGGTGGCGGCGCGCACGGACCGACCCGCCCGTGTCCGGTCTGCCATGCGCCCTGATCTCTCCTCGCGGTCGATCGACCCGGCCCAGGGGCCGGGGGCGGCCATCGGAGTCCTTGATTGATGAGAGTACGTTCCCCGATGGAATGCGGGATCACCTCGCGGACGGCGCCCGTCTTGTGCGGGTCACGTGCCCGCATGGGCGAGAATTGACATGTGAGCCCACAGCGCCAGTCCAGCCCCGCGCGATCCGCCGCCGCGCGCACCACGTCCGGGGCCGCCCGCCGGCCCCGCACACCCGCCGTCGACACCGCCTGCGCCGAGGCGGTCGACCTCGCCCGCGAGGCCGCCGAGGAGACCGCCGGCGCCGCGCAGGTCGGCGAGCACCTCGGCCTGCGCGCCGAGGGCGACCGGGTGGTCACGCACTACTTCGCGTGCCTCGACCCCGCCTACACGGGGTGGCGGTGGGCCGTCACGGTGGCCAGGGCCTCGCGCGCCAAGAACGTCACGGTCAGCGAGTGCGTCCTGCTCCCCGGCGACGACGCGCTCCTCGCGCCGCCGTGGGTGCCGTGGCTGGAGCGGCTGCGCCCGGGCGACCTCGGCCCCGGCGACCTGCTGCCCACCGCGCCCGACGACGTGCGGCTCGCGCCGGGCTTCACGCAGGTGGACGACTCCACCGACCGCGAGGCCCTGTGGGAGCTCGGCCTCGGCCGCGTCCGGGTGCTGTCGCGGGAGGGCCGCGACGAGGCCGCCGCCCGCTGGTACGAGGGCGTCGCCGGGCCCCGCGCCCCGATCGCCGCCTCCGCCCCCGCCCAGTGCTCCACGTGCGGCTTCTACGTGGCGCTGGCGGGTGCGCTGCGGCAGGTCTTCGGCGTCTGCGCCAACGAGTACGCGCCCGACGACGGCCGGGTCGTCTCGGCCGACCACGGCTGCGGCGCCCACTCCGAGGCCGTGTCCCTCCCGGCGGTGTCCGAGCACAACCCCCCGGTCATCGACGAGCTCGGCTACGAGATCGTCCCCACCGGCGGTGACGAGGACGCCGCGTCCCTCGACGGGGCGTCCCTCGACGACGAGGCCCTCGGCCACAGCTGATCCCCATGGAGGACGTGTTCGGCGCGCGGGCGCTGCGTGAGCGGGTCCTGCGCGCCTGGGCGGAGTCCCCAGCGCGCTTCCGTGAGGACGCCAACGTCGAGGAGGACCACGCCCTCGGCGGCTACCGCGACCGCGTCATCATCGAGCTGGCGCAGAACGCCGCCGACGCCGCGCGGCGCGCCGCGGTGCCCGGCCGCCTCGCCCTGAGGCTGCGGACCGGCGGGGAGCCGGTGCTGGTCGCGGCGAACACCGGAGCGCCGCTGGACGCCGCGGGCGTCGAGGCCCTCTCCACGCTGCGCGCCTCGGCCAAGCGCGACGAGCCGGCCACCGTCGGCCGGTTCGGCGTCGGTTTCGCCGCGGTCGTCGCCGTCACCGACGACCCGGCCATCGCGTCCGGGGCGGCGGGCGTCCAATGGTCGGCGGCGCGGGCCCGGGAGCTGGTCGAGGAGATCCCGACCCTCGCCGAGGAGCTGGCGCGGCGGGGCGGGCACGTGCCGCTGCTGCGGTTGCCGTTCGCCCTTGAGCGGGCACCCGAGGTCCCGGCGGGCTTCGACACCGTCGTGCGGCTGCCGTTGCGGGGCGAGGCGGTCGAGTCCGTCCGGCGGCAGCTCGGGCAGGTGGGAGCGGCGCTCATGCTGGCGCTGCCCGCACTTGAGCGCGTCGACATCGACATCGACGGCGACGTCCGGACGCTGACCGCCGAGCGGCCCGCCCCGGGCGAGGTCGTCATCGACGGCGGCCTCTGGCGGACGGTCGAGGAGCATGGGGAGATCCCCGCGGCCCTCTTGGAGGACCGTCCCGTGGAGGAGCGGACACGGCCGTTCTGGCAGGTGCGGTGGGCCCTCCCAGGGGACGGTCTCCCCGAGGGCACGCCCAGCGTCCTGCACGCGCCCACGCCGAGCGACGAGCGGCTCGACCTGCCCGCGCTGCTCATCGGGTCGTTCCCGCTCGCCCCTGACCGGCGGCACGTCGCGCCCGGGGCATTGACCGACTTCCTCGTCGACCGTTCCGCCGATGCCTATGTTCGGCTGCTGGGCGAGCTGCCCGTCTCCCCGAAGGTGCTGGGGCTCGTGCCCGGTCCGGTCGGCGCCGGAGAGCTGGACGCGCGGATCCGGCGGGGGATCAGGGAACGCCTCCCGGAGGCGCCCGTCCTGCCCCACCGGACGCGCGGGCGCGACGCGGTCGCCGTGGACGCGCCGGCCCCGTTCGTCGAGGTGCTCGGCGGCCGCGCCGGCGACGGCGAGGGGGACATCGGCGAGGCCGCCGTCGTCGGCGGCCTGCTGCCGCCGGAGTGGCCCGCGCGGAGCCCGGCGCTGGCGGCGCTCGGCGTGCGGCGGGTCGAACTGGCCGACGTGGTCGACGAGCTGGCCGCTGTGGACCGGGAACCGGCGTGGTGGCACCGGGTGTACGAGGCGCTCGCCGGGGCCGCCACGGACGCGCTGGGGGCTCTCCCGGTACCGCTGGCGGGCGGGACGGGCCGGGTGATGCGCGGGCCGCGCGGGCTGCTGATCGCGGACGGCGTCGACCCCGCGGGCCTGGACGCGCTCGGGCTGCGCTTCGTCCACCCGGAGGCCGTGCACCCGCTGCTGGCGCGGCTCGGCGCGGTGGAGGCGGGGCCGCGGGCCGTGCTGGCGGACGCCGCCGTCCGCGCCGCCGTCGAGGAGTCCTTCGAGTCCGACGATCCCGACGCGGTCGCCGAGGCCGTGCTGGGGTTGGTCTCCGCCGCGCATCTCGATCCCGGCGACGAGCCGTGGCTGGCCGAGCTGGCCCTGCCAGGCGACGACGGCGACCTCTATCCGGCGGGCGAGTTGCTCCTGCCAGAGAGCCCGCTACGAGGGCTCATGGCCGAAGACGCGCCGTTCGGCGTCGTGGACGGCGAACTCCTGGAGCGCTGGGGCACGGAGACGCTCACGGCCGTCGGCGTCCTGGACGGTTTCGCCCTGGCCAAGGCCGAGGACGTCAACCTCATGGGCCTCGCCGACGAGGCCGAGAGCCTGGACCTCGACGACGAGGACGTGTGGGCCGACGACGTTCTGCGCCGGATCGGCGAGCAGGACCTTCCGCCGCTCGTCCCCGAGTTCACGGCCGTCCGCGACCTCGAACTCGTCGACGACTGGGGGGCGGCCCTCAGGGTTCTCGCCGAGCCGCCGTGGCGGGCCGCGATCGTGGACCCCGCCCACGTCACCCTGCACAACGGGCGGCGCGTCGCCGTCCCTTCCTACACGGCGTGGTGGCTGAGCCGTCATCCCGTTCTGGAAGGCCGCAGGCCGGGCGAGTTCCGCCTGGGCGGCGACGAGGCGCTCACGGGGCTCTACGACGTCGCGCCGTCGGGCCTGGAAGAGCGGCTCCTGCTCGCCTTGGGCGTCCGCACGTCACTGGCGGACCTGCTCGATGAGCCTGGGGGAGCGCAAGAGCTGCTCGACCGCCTCGGTGATGCCCGGCGGTCCGTGGGGCGGTCCCAGTTGGGCGGGCTCTGGACGGCGCTGGCCGACGCCCCGGACGCGGCCGTCGAGCCGCCCGACCGGGTGCGGGCGGTCGTGGACGGCGAGGTCGAGGTGGTCGACGCGGCGGACGCCCTCGTCCTCGACGGCCCCGACCTCCTCCCCCTGCTGGAGGGGCAGCCGCTCGTCATCGCCGGGCAGGGCCGCGACGCGCGGCTCGCCGAGCTCCTGGACCTGCCGCTCGCGGGCGAGGAGATCCCGGGGCTCGTGGAGTCGGCGGGTGAGGAGCGCCCCGTGCCGGAGGCCGTCAGGGCGGTCCTGCCGGACGCCCCTGCTGGGTACCTCGCCCACGAACGCCTCGTCGTGGACGGCCAGGACGTCCCGTGGTGGACCAGGGACGGCCGGATCCACGCGAGCGGTGCGGGCGGCCTGGCACGGGCGCTCGCCTGGTCCACCGGGCACTGGGCGGACCGCCTTCTGCTGGAGGCCGTCCTGCGCGCCCCCGAGGCCCTGCCCGTGCTACTCGCCGAGGACGACCTGGAGCCCTAGCCGGCGCCTTCGCGCTTGGCGGCGCGTTCGGCCTCCTGCCGGGCCCGCCCGGCCTGGAGCCTGGGGGTGTACCACATGCCGAACAGCCCGATCCCGATGCCGACCGCGCACACCCACAGCCACCAGCGGTCCTGCGACGGCAGCCCGACGATCAGCAGCACGACCAGCGCCACCGCCCAGGCGACCGCCCCGGCGGCCGCGACGCGGACGTCGTTGGTCTGCATCGGCGGCGGATCCGGGCGGCGCGGAGGGCTCATGCGCTCAGGCTACGCGGCTCCGGCCCGCCAGTCCGCCGGTGGTCATCGTGATGAGCAGCTCATAACTGGCCTCCAGGTCCTCGGGCAGCCCGAAGCCGCCCGCCGCCTCCAGGACGGCGAAGCCGTGGACGGCCGAGCGCAGGCAGCGCGCCGCGTGGACGAGATCCGGGCCCGCCAGGGCGTAGCCGCGCAGGGCCCCGTAAATGACGTTCAGCAGACGCTCGGCGGCGACGTGCACCGGGCCGTCCTCCGGGGCCGCCTCCTGCTCCAGCGCCCCGTAGCGGCCCGGATGCTCCACCACATAGGACCGGTAGGCGTACATCAGCGCTCGGACGGCGTCGTCGCCGGACCGTCCGAGCGCGGCCTCCCCGAGCCGTTCGGTGAGTTCTTCCAGGACGCGCGCGGTCACCAGATGTCGCAACTCGGCGAGATTGCGGACATGCTTATACAGGGAGGGCGTCGCGACCCCGGCCCTTCCCGCCACCGCAGCCAGCGTGAGGGCACCGGGGCCCTCGGCGTCCACGACGGCGACGGCGGCGTCCACGACCGCGTCGGGCGACAGTCCCGCACGGGGCATCGCGACCCTCCTCTGTGACTCTGTAGCTATAAGGCTAAGGACATTAGCAACAGTGTCAAGTGGCGGCGTGGCAGCATGGGCAGCACAGGAGACCGAGGACGATGACATTGCCACCGATCCGGGGCCGCACGGCGTCCGCGCCGGGCCTGGCCGAGGAGCTGCGCATCTCGATCGCGCGGCTGTCGCGCCGGCTGCGCACGCTGCGGCCGTCCGCGGCGGGCGGGAGCGGCCAGAGCCCGCTGTCGCTCACGCAGTTCGCCGCGCTCGCCGCCATCGAGCGGCACGGGTCGATGACGCCGCGCGAGCTCGCCGACCACGAGAAGGTGCAGCCGCCCTCGATGACCCGCGTCATCGCCTACCTGGAGGAGCGGGGGCTCGTCGCGCGCAGCCCGCACCCGACCGACGGGCGCCAGGTCGTGCTGAACGCGACCGACGCGGGCGCCGCCCTGCTCGCCGACGAGCGGCGCCGCAAGGAGGCGTGGCTCGCCATGCGGCTCGGCGAGCTGACCGACGACGAGCGCGAGATCCTCCGCCGCGCCGCCCCCATCATCGACAAGCTCAGCCGTTCCTGACCCCGGTTCGCGGGCACTTGCCGGAATGTACGCGCGGCCATTACCGTTAGCCTTGGTAATGACTTCTGCTAACGAACACCCCGACGAACCCGAGGGGCCCGCGACGCGCGGGGGCCGCGGGCGGAGGTCCGCACATCCGGCCCGGTCCGCCGCCCTGGCGAGCCCCGCCCGACCGCGCCGCCGCCGCCCCGCACCCCGTCCCGCCGCGCACGCGCCGACCCGTCCCGCCGCGCGCCCGGACGCCGCCCCTTCCTCGACCGCCCCCTCAGCGGCCGGGACCTCCGAGGCCTCCGCGGCCGATCCTTCGGTGAACGGTGCTTCCGTGAACGGTGCTTCTGTGAACGGCAGGGCCGGAACGTTCCACGAGCCCGTCGCGGACGCCCCGGAGCCCGCGCGCGAACCGTCCGCCCCCGAACTGCCGGAGACGGAGCGCTCCGCGGGAGCCGAGGCCCCCGGCGAGGAGCCCGAGGGCGGCGGCGGCATGTTCCGCTCGCTCCGCAACCGCAACTTCCGCCTGTACGCCGCCGGGCAGGTCGTCTCCAACACCGGGACGTGGATGCAGCGCGTCGCGCAGGACTGGCTCGTCCTCGACCTCGCCCACGGCAGCGGCACCGCGCTCGGCATCACGACCGGCCTGCAGTTCCTGCCGATGCTGCTGTTCGGCCTGTGGGGCGGCGTGATCGCCGACCGCTACCCCAAGCGCCGCGTGCTGATGCTGACGCAGGTGTCGATGGGCGTGCTCGCGCTGATCCTCGGCCTGCTCTCGATCTCGGGCTCGGCGCAGGTGTGGCATGTGTACCTGCTGGCGTTCGGCCTCGGCGTCGCGACCGTCGTCGACAACCCGAGCCGCCAGGCCTTCGTGGTCGAGATGGTCGGCCGGCGCGACCTGCCGAACGCGATCGCGCTGAACAGCGCCACCTTCAACGGCGCCCGGCTGCTCGGCCCGGCCGTCGCGGGGGTGCTCATCGCGCTGATCGGCACCGGCCCCGTCTTCCTCGTGAACGCCGCGTCGTTCGGCGCCGTCCTGTTCGGCCTCTACGCCATGCGGGCGGACGAGCTGCACCCCGCCGCCCCCGTCAAGCGCGCCAAGGGGCAGCTGCGCGAGGGGCTCCGCTACGTGCGCGGCCGCCGCGACCTGATGCTCGTCCTCACCCTCATCGGGTTCCTCGCCATGTTCGGGATGAACTTCAACATCACGGTCGCGCTGGTGGCGAAGCAGGTCTTCCACACCGACGCCTCCGCGTTCGGCCTCGCGTCCAGCATGCTGGCGGTGGGCGCGCTCAGCGGGGCCCTGCTGGCCGCCCGCAGGGTCGCCCGGCCCCGGCTGCGGCTGCTGGTGGCGATGGGCCTGGTGTTCGGCGTCCTGGAGGCCCTCACCGGCCTGATGCCGACGTACTGGTCGTTCCTGGCGCTGCTGGTGCCGACCGGGATCGCGATGATGACGATCATGACGGCGGCGAACGCGACCGTCCAGCTCGGCGTCGCGCCCGAGATGCGCGGCCGCGTCATGGCCCTCTACATGCTGGTGTTCCTCGGGACGAACCCGCTGGGCGCGCCCGCGATCGGCTGGCTGGCCCAGCAGTTCGGCGCGCGGGCGTCCCTCGTCCTCGGCGGGCTGATCTCCGTTGTCGCCGCGCTGGCCGTGGGAGCCCTCGCCATGCGGTGGTCGTCGGACGAGGCCGGCGGCTCACCGGACGGGCCGAAGGCGGCGCGCCCCGCGCCGGCCCGGTTCCGCCGCGTCCGCGCAGGCGTGCGGTAAGGGCCCGGCGCGGCCCCTGCGGTCCGCCGGGCACCAAGATTCGGGTGGCCCCATTTGCGTGACAAGGAGTGCCACCTGTTGACAAGCTGGCGGGGTGGCCCTGTGGACGGATTCATGAGGCTCTTCGTGGCACTCGTCCCGCCGGACGACGTTCTGGACGAGCTGGCGGAGGCGGTCCGGCCGCACCTCGGGGCGGTCCCCGAGCTGCGCTGGGTCCGGCGCGACCTGATGCACGTCACGCTGACGTTCCTCGACGAGGTCGACGACCGCACCCTGGAGAAGCTGCTCCCGCGGTTGGAGCGCGCCGTGGGCCGCCACGAGCGGATGGCGCTGTCACTGGCGGGCGCGGGCGCGTTCCCCGGCAGCGGCGCGCACGCACGCGTCCTGTGGACGGGCCTGTACGGCGACCGCCGCGCGCTGGCCCGGCTGGCGGCCTCCACCACCGCCGCCGGCCGCCGCGTCGGGACGCTGCCCGACAAGCACCGCGGCTTCCGCCCGCACATGACGCTGGCGCGGTCGCGGCGGCCGGTGGACGTGCGGTCGCTGATCGAGGCGCTGTCGTCGTTCGCGGGCATGCCGTGGACGGCGGACTCGGTCCAGCTGATGCGCAGCCACCTGCCCGGCAAGGACTACACCCGGCTCACCTACGAGCCGCTGGTGACGTGGCCGCTGCGTCACAGCTCCGGCGGCGGGGGCGCGGGACGGTCGGCGTCCGGCGGGCCCCAGGGGACGCCGTAGCGCTCGCAGGCGCGGCGCAGCTCGCCGAGGTCCGGCGGGAACGCGATCTGACGCAGCACCCGCCCGGACGGCCCCCACACCACCAGCCGGGGCATCCGCTCGACCGCCTCGTCGACGCCGACGCCGCCGAGCCGGTCGTGGGCCACGTCCCACTCGACCTTGCCGCGCCGGGTGATGACGGCGACCCCGGCCGACGACACGCGCAGCTGCGACCGGTTGCGGTCGTACAGCCAGTAGCCGACGAGCCCGATCACCAGCCCGGCGGGCACCGACCACATCGCCGTGGTGTTGAACCCGCCGAGGTCGGGGCCGAGCCATACCGCGCCCAGCAGTGCCACCGCCTCGCACAGCAGGACGCTCATCCCGTAGGTGCCGACGCGGGACCGGCGGGTCGCGTCCAGGACCGTGCCCGGCGCGGTCACCGGGCTGGGCGCGGTGTGGACGGGGAAGGCGAGCCCGGGTTCGTCGGACGGCTCCGGCCGGGGAGCCGCGCCCTCCCGCACGGCGCTCTTGGCGGACAGGGCGGGGGCGGGCTCCGGATCGGGGGCGGAGAGCGAGGACATGGCCGAGTGGAACGCGGCGCTCAGGTAGGCGTCGTACTCCGCGTCGTTGACCGGGAGCCCGGCGCGGCGCGCGGAGTCGCGCAGGTCGGTACGGGAGATCCGCAGCGCCGACAGGGGCGCGGCGAAGAACTCGTCGCCGTCGGCGTCGTACAGCCGGACCCAGGCGTGCCCGGAGACGGTGAGCAGTTCGATGCCGCCGATGCGGTCCTGGGGCATCTTCAGCACCACGTCGCCGGCGGCGTCGGCCCAGCCGAGCCCGTCGTCCTCGACGACGAGGCGCCCGCCGGGCACCTGCGCGAAGATCTCCGGCAGCCCTTCGAGCCCGTAGTCGGGGCGGCGCGGCGACCGCGCCCCCGGGGTGATCACGCGGTAGCCGTGGTCGTCGAGGGCGTGCGCGAGCTGGAACCCGTCCAGGCCGTGCGCGGGGAGCCGGGCGACCAGCTCCATCCGGTGGCCGAACGCCAGCGCGGCGAGGTCGGCGCGGCGCGGCTCGCCGCTCACCGGGTCCAGCCGCAGGCCGGGCCCGACGACGACCGCCGCGACGTCCCGGGCGCGCAGGTCCTGGATCTCGCGGCGGCGGCCGGGGCGGGCCCGCACCAGCAGCCGCTCCGCCGTGATCGTCCAGCGGACCTGCGCGGCCCGCAGCAGCCGGCGGCGCGCCGCGAAAACGCCGCCGACCGCGGCGAGCGTCCAGCAGCCCGCGGCGAGCCGGGCGCCGAACTCGCTCGTCCCGTCGAGCGCGATGCGGACGACCATGACGGTGCCGAGCAGGACGGTGAGCGCGCCGAGGAGCACGATCCGGCGGCGGCTCGGAAGGGGCTCGGGCGTGGCCAGCCGCTGCTCGTCGGGCGTCGCCGGGGACGTGCCGCGGGCGGGCGTCTCGGCGGGCGGCTCGTGCGCGGCCGACAGCAGGGCCGCTTCCTGGTCCAGGAGGCGCTTCTCGGCCGCGTGGTCGCGCGGCAGGGCGCCGCCGCCGGGGACGTCGTCCTCCAGCCCGGACATGCGCAGGGCCTCGTCAAGCGCCGGGTCGAGCAGGTCGGTGGCCTCGCCGTCCAGGACGTGCATGGGGATGCCGAGCCTGCGGGCTGTCACGAACACCGACAGCGGCTCCAGGCCCATCGCCGTCATCCCGCCCACGGCGGTGCGCCCGAACCGGTGGAAGACGGTCAGCACGCCGTCGCCCGTCGTGATGGCCAGGCCGTCGATCCGGGACCGCTCGTAGGAGGTCATCGTCAGCCCGCCGGGGCCGATCCGCTCCAGGCCGGCCGCCGACAGCCGCCAGTACGGGCGCGGGCGGCGGCGGCGCGCCTCCGGGACCGCGCCGAGCAGCCACGGGAACGCGGCGACGGCGCCGATCAGCGCGGCCCACAGCCACACCGGCCGGATCGGCAGCAGCGCGAGCGCCACCGCGAGGACGGTGAACGGACCCGCGGCGACGGGGCGCCAACGGCCGCCGGATCCCGCGAGGCCCACCAGCTCATGCTCCACAGTCCGCATCCTCACACGGGTCCCCGCGGGCCCGTCGCCCCCTTCCACGATCCGGTCGCCCTCCGGAACCGACATCCATCGCGCCGGTCAGGTCGGGGCTCCACTTCCGCCACATGAGTCTCACCGGTCATGCGGAAACCCCCGGTCACCGGCGCCGCCGAAGCAGGCCGTAGCCGACCGCCCCCGCGATGGCGAGCGCGAACAACAGCCCCATCCGTGTGTTGGTCGCGTCCCGCCGGCCGCTTCCGGCGTCCTTTGCCGCTCCCGCGTTCTTCGCGCCCGGGGACGGGGCCGGGAGCGCCTCGTCCGGCAGCGGAACCCGGTAGACCGGCTGGTTCGTGCCCTCCGACCCCACCAGCAGCGACCTGCCGTCCGGGGTGTAGGTCACCGACTCGCCCTGCACCTGCCGGGGCAGGTCGAGGGACTTGATCGTCTCGCCGGGGCGGCCGTCGGCGCCGACCGAGTACAGGCGGGCGCCGAAGTAGGTGCGGATGACGCAGGTCCGCCCGTCGGGGGCGAACGCGCCGTCGGTCGCGATCGGCGGCGCGTCCCCGGCCTTGCGCAGCACGTTGAACCCGCCGGTCCGCAGCCGCGCCGGCGCCTCGTAGACCTTGCCGCCGAACAGCTTGCTCGCGATGTAGAGCCGGTTCGTGCGCGGGTTGATCATCATCGTCTCGGCGTTGCGCGGCCCGTCCTCGTACTTCATCCGGAACCGGACGGCCTGGAGGGTCCGGCTCCGCAGCCGGGCCGGCTCGGGAATGCGGTAGACGGTCACGTACGGCCAGGCGCCGCCGAGGTTGTCGCCGATGTCGGCCACGAAGATCGCCGGACGGCCGCGGCCGTCCCTGCCGATCGCCATCGCCTCCCAGTCGCGGGCGCCGGCCCCGGCGAGCGTGAGCACGGCGACGACCTGCCCGCCCGGCCCGAGCGCGTAGATCTTCGGGACGCCGCCGGAGTCGTTGTGGGTGTACACGACGCCCTTGTGCACGGCGCTGGCGGCCAGTCCGCTGGACTCGGTGATCCGCGGATCCTTGATCGTGAAGGCGACCGTGTCGCCGCGGGCCGTGCCGCCGGCGGGGGCGGCGGAGGCGGGGGCCGGGGTCAGCAGGCAGGCGGGGGCGGCGGCGAGGACGATCGCGGCGCCCGCTCGGACGGCGGCCCGGCGTGCTGACATGGATCGATCATCCCCGTTCCGCGCCCCGACGATCACCTGATCCGCGCCGCTCAGCCCAGCAGCGCCCCGACGACCACGGCCAGGATGAGCGCGGTCAGAACGGTGGGCAGCAGCCATTGGGGCGCGCGGTTCACGCCCCTGAGCTTATTCGTCCTCCCGGCCGCCTCGAACCGTCCACCCATGATCTGCATCTCATCCTGCATGTGCGGATTGTTCGGGGTGGTGCGCTCGCCGTTCGCGGCCGACCCGGGGCGGGCGTCGGACGTGGTCGTCATGCTGGGCGCGCTCGCCGAGGAGCGGGGGACCGGCGCGGCCGGCCTGGCGCTGCTCGGCGGCGCTCCGGGGCTCGGCGGGCAGGCCGCCGGCGGCGGGGGCTGCCGGGTGGTGCGGGGAGGCGGCCGCTTCTCGGGGGTCTGGCGGCCGGAGCTGCTGCCCGAGCTCGACCGCGCGGCCGCGGCCCTCGGCCACACCCGCCGGGCGGGCACCGCCGACGGGGAGCCGATCTACCGGCTCCTGGCGGGCCGCCGGACCCCGGCCGAGATCACCGGCGTCCTCGGCGCCCTGGCCGGACGGGTCGCGCTGGCGTGGGTCGAGCGCGACCGCCCCACCGAGGTGCACCTGGCGCGCGGCGCGCTCAGCCCGCTGGCCATGGCCGTGGACACCGACCAGAACATCTACTGGGCGTCCGACCCGCGCTGGTTCCGGGAGGCCGAGCGGCACGCCCGGGTCCGGTTCGCCACCGTCGTGCTGCTGCGCGAGGGGACCTATCTGAAGGTCGGCATGGAGCGCCGCCCGGGGCGCCGCGACCTGCCCGAGGTCCTCGCGTCGGCGGCCTTCACGCCGGCGGCGCGGGACGCCGGCACGGATCCGCGCGTCTGGACGGGCTTCACCCCGGCCGGCACCGGGGGCGACCGCGACGGCCTGATCCACAGCGTGGTGGAGCGGGCGGGCGGTGCCGGCGGTCTGCTGACCGTCGCCTGAACCGGCCCTCGGGGGAGCGGCGTGGCCCCCCGAGGGCTCCGGTCAGGGCTCGCGGATGCTCAGAGGCGCTCGACGACGTAGTCGACGCAGGCGGTCAGCGCCTCGACGTCGTCGGGGTCGATCGCCGGGAACATGCCGATGCGCAGCTGGTTGCGGCCCAGCTTGCGGTACGGCTCGGTGTCGACGATCCCGTTGGCGCGCAGCGCCTTGGCCACGGCCGCCGCGTCCACGTCGTCGTTGAAGTCGATCGTGCCGACGACCTGCGAGCGCTGCGCCGGGTCGACCACGAACGGCGTCGTGTACGCCGTCTTCTCGGCCCACGTGTAGAGCCGCTGGGACGACTCGGCCGTGCGGGACGTCGTCCACCGGAGGCCGCCCTGCCCGTTCATCCACTCGATCTGCTCGGCGAGCAGCAGGAGCGTGGCCACGGCGGGCGTGTTGTACGTCTGGTCCTTGGCGGAGTTGTCGACGACCGTCTTCAGGTTGAAGAACTCCGGGACGTACCGGTCGGACATGGCGATCTCGTCGATCCGCTCCAGCGCCGCCGGGGACGCGAGCGCCACCCAGAGGCCGCCGTCCGCCGCGAAGCACTTCTGCGGCGCGAAGTAGTAGACGTCGGTTTCGGTAACGTCGACGGGCAGGCCGCCCGCCCCGGACGTGGCGTCCACCAGGACGAGACCCTCCCGCGCGGTGGTGCCCGCCGGGCGCTTGATCGGCATCGCGACGCCGGTCGAGGTCTCGTTGTGGGTGAGCGCGTAGACGTCGACGTCCTCCTCGGCGGACGCCTCGGGGTGCGTGCCGGGCGGGCTGGAGATGACGGTGGGGTCGCCCAGCCAGGGCGCTCCCGTGGTGACCTTGGCGAACTTGCTGGAGAACTCGCCGAACGTCAGGTGCTGCGACCGCTGCCGCACGAGGCCGAACGCGGCCGCGTCCCAGAAGGCCGTGGTGCCGCCGTTGCTGAGCAGGACCTCGTACCCCTCCGGCAGGGAGAAGAGATCGGCCAGCCCCTCGCGGACGCGGCCGACGAGGGACTTCACCGGCTTCTGCCGGTGCGAGGTGCCCATGTAGGTCGAGCCGGACTCGGCCAGGGCGGCGAGCTGCTCGGGACGGACCTTGGAGGGACCGCACCCGAAGCGCCCGTCGGCGGGCTTGAGATCGGCGGGAATGTCGATGGTGGGATTCGCGCTGTCGGTCACTCACCCGAGGCTATCTGACCTGCGGCGAAGATCGCGGGTCGGGTTCACATGCCGAGACGGCGGCGCCGCCACGCCCAGGTGAGCAGGGCGATCAGGCCGAGGGCGCAGGCGCCGCCGACGACGCCCGGCGGGTAGAGCCAGTCGTCGCCCCTGGAATGCGCCTCGACGGCCGTGCGCGCGGAGTCGTAGGTCAGGAACGCCAGGAAGAGGGCGGCGAGCACGACGGCGATCCGCCCCGCGACGGCGTCGGTGCCCCGGCGGCGCTCCTCGCGCTCCGCGTCGAACCGCCGCAGCGCCTCGGCGGCCTCGGTTCTCTCCCGCCCGGCCCCCGGCGCCCCGGGCCGCGCGGCCGGGCCCGAGCCGGCCCCGGACGCCGCACCGGACGCGGGGCCGATGTCGCCTTCGAGCGGCTCGTCCGCCGCGGAGGGGACTTCTCTCATGCGGCCAATGATGACAAAGTGGCCGAGTTTCGCGAACCCGCACATGATCAGCGGGAAGTTTCGATCCAATACCTCCTTGTCCGCGTCCAATCCAGACGGGGGCTAGAGGCGCGGGGGGAGCGGCCGGGGCAGAGGCGAGCACGGAAGCGAGGCGGGACATGGCGGGCGACGGCGACCGGATCCTGAGCGAGGATCGGCTGCGCGGGGTGCTCGACCTGTTCGAGCGGCTGCGGGAGCGGCCGCCGAGGCGGTGGCGGGAGCGGCTGCGGCCGCTGCTCCTGCTGCTCGGGCCGGGGCGCGCCACCTCCCACGTCGCGGAGATGCTCAAGTCCCGCTGCGAGGACGAGCGGGCCCCGGTGTCGCACATCGCCGCCGACACGGCGGCCACCGACGTCGCGGGCGTCCTGCGGGAGGCCAAGCGCGAGCTGTCGCAGCCGAGCAGCCGCGCCCGCGGCGAGCCGGCGCTGCGGTTCCCGCTGCTGGAGATGGCGCTCTGGCTGCGCGACCTGCGGGAGATCCGGCTGGCCGGCGACCGCCCGCCGCCGCGCGGCGCCTCGTCGGCCGAGCGCGAGAACCACCTGCTCGTCCGGCGGCTGACGCACCCGCCGGTCGGCGACAACGAGAACGCGCGCCGCCGCGAGCTGAACCGGGTGATCCGCCGGCGCGGCCGGGACGTCCTGCGCGATCTCGAGGAGGTGCGCAGCAGGCCCGCGATCTTCTTATCCTTCCTGGAGCAGATCGCTCCCATCGGCATCGCGGCCGTCGCGCTGATCAGCGCCGGGACGGCGGCGGCGCTCGACCTCGCCTCCGCCGTGCTCGCGGCCGTCATCGGGCTGGCGTTCGTGACCGTGCAGATCGTCGCCCGGACGCGCGGCTGGTACGGGGTGCGCCGGTTCGGCTGGTTCCTGCGCCAGCCCTACGTCGACCGCGACTCCACCGGCTTCCTCGGCTTCGCGCTCGGCGTGTTCGACCCCCGCCCGGTCGAGCCGGACGACCACGGCGAGCAGCTCGACCTGCTGCTCGTCGCCGCGTTCCTGGAGGACCTGCGCCGCAACTACCGGCGCGACTACCGGCGGGCGGCGTGGGCCCGGATCCGCTACCCGGTGCTGATCTTCGAGCGGCTGTCCGCCGGGCATCCCGGGGTGGAGTTCGTGGAGCTGGTCGAACGGGTCCGCGCCGACAGCCAGGCGAGCGACCGGCTGCCCGGGTTCGACCCGCTCGTCGTCGTCGCGGGCATCGACCCGACCGCGCCCGCGAGCGACGACCCGGCCGCGGCGTCCGGGCCCCTGCTGCTCGACCGGATCGCGCGGGCCGTCCGGGTGGACGTGGCATCGGACGAGCCGCAGAGCGTCATCGCCGCGCGCGGCCTGTGGGACCGCTACACGCGCGAGCAGCGGCGCGTCGGCGCCCTCGGCTCGCGCCGCGAGCTGCGCGTGGACATCACCCGCGACCCGGGCGGCGACCTGCCGCCCGTCCGGCCGGTGCGGCGCCGCCCCCGGCTCGCCCATCCGGCGCTGCCGTGGATCGCGATGGTCGCGGTCGCCGCCGCGTCCGTCTCGGTGATCTCCGTGCAGGCGGTGCGCTACTGCTCGCCGTTCGGCATCAGGCGGATGGCGAACGGCGAGTGCGTCGGCATCACCGACGGCTCGTTCCGCTTCGGCGAGGACTCCGGCGGCAAGAACAACGACAACCGGCTCAACAAGGTCCTCGACCGGATCCAGGCGCTGAACGACCATGTCATGGAGTCCGGCAAGCCGTACGCGACCGTGGTCTACCTCGGCCCGGTGACGGCCGACCCGTCCATCAAGAACAAGCGGATCGACCTGCTCGCCGGGGTGCAGGGCGAGCTGATCGGGCTGGCGATCGCGCAGAAGCGGTTCAACGACGCCGCGGAGGGCGACGACCTGCGGCTGCGGGTGCTGGTCGCCAACGCGGGCGCGAAGTTCCGCTACGCCGAGGACGTCGCCCAGCAGATCCGCCGGCGCGCGCTGGAGGACCGCTCGATCGTCGCCGTGATCGGGTTCGAGCAGAGCCGCCGGCAGACCCAGCAGGCGATCAGGCTGCTGGCCAAGTCGGCGCTGCCCCTCGTAGGCACCGCCAACAGCTATGACGGGACGGCGCTGCTGGACGGCGACGCGGGCTACTCGCCGTACTACTTCAGGCTGGCGTCGCCGAACGCGCGGACCGCCCAGCACGCCGCCTACTGGGCGCGGCACGGAGACGTCGGCGACACGAAGGCCGACGACGCCGTGGTCATCTACGACGGCGACCGCGACGACCTCTACAGCGCGAACCTGGCGACCGACTTCCAGAAGTCGTTCCGGCCCGGCAGGGCGCTCATGCGCCCGTACCGGAACCCCGGCGAGCTGAACAAGTCGGTCAGGGAGGCGTGCCAGGACCAGCCCGACCTGTTCTACTACGCGGGCCGGTCGGACGAGTTCCGCTCGTTCGTCAACGTCCTGGAGCTGTCGTGCCCCCGGCGCCCGCTGGTCCTCGCCGACGACGAGATCGCCAAGTACGTCAGCGACAACGCCGAGGAGCTCGGCCGCAAGAACACCTTCGACCTGTACTTCACGCCGCTGGCCGCGCGGGAGGCGTGGACGTGGCGCTGGATCGGCGACCAGTCGCCGCAGACGTTCTACTCCGACTACGACCCCGCCGTCCGCGAGATGACCGACGACGAGGACGACCCGACGGGGCGGCGGCCGTCCATCACCCGCGCCGCCGTCAGCTACGACGCGGCGACCCTCGTCGCGACCGTGGCGAGCAAGGTCTACTGGCAGGAGAAGGCGCTGCCGTCGGCGGGCTCGGTGTTCGCCGCGCTCAACGACCCCGACCACGACGTCCTGCGCAACGGCGCGAGCGGCGTGCTGCGCTTCGGCCCCCGCGGCACCGGCCACCAGGTGCTCGACCGGCCGGTGATCCTCGCGACGATCGAGCAGGACGGGACGACGGAGGTCAAGCAGGTCTGCGGCCGCCTCATCGCCGGGGTGCAGGGCCGGGCCGACTGCCCGCCCGGAGAGAAGCGGGGCGGGGGCGCCGCGCGGTAGGCGCCGGACGGGCGCGACCCCCGGACACCGCACGACCTCCGGACACGGCAAAGGCCCCCGGTTCTCCCGGGGGCCTCAGGCGCGTCGGTGCGGGGGGACGGGCCGGTCAGCCGGCCTGGCGCTTGAGGACCTCCGCTGCGCCGGCGACCTCGCTGAGGGAGCGGCTGCCGGGGCCGGTGTACCGGGCGCTCGGCCGGACGAGGCGGCCGGTGCGCTTCTGCTCCAGGATGTGCGCCGCCCATCCCGCGGTGCGGCCGCAGGTGAACATCGCGGGCATCATCGCGGTCGGTACCTCGGCGAAGTCGAGGATGACCGCGGCCCAGAACTCCACGTTCGTCTCGATCGGGCGGTCCGGGCGGCGCTCGCGCAGCTCGGCCAGCGCCGCGTCCTCCAGGGCCTTGGCGGCCTCGAAGCGGGGCGCGTCCAGCTCCTTGGCGGTGCGGCGCAGCACGCGGGCGCGCGGGTCCTCGGCGCGGTAGACGCGGTGCCCGAAGCCCATCAGCCGCTCGCCGGAGTCGAGGATGTCGGTGACGACCTTGCGGGCGTCGCCGAGCTGCTCGACCTTCTCGATCATCGGCAGGACGCGGGCGGGGGCGCCGCCGTGCAGCGGGCCGGACATCGCGCCGATCGCGCCGGACATGCTGGCCGCGACGTCGGCGCCGGTGGAGGCGATGACGCGGGCGGTGAAGGTGGAGGCGTTCATGCCGTGCTCGGCGGCCGAGACCCAGTACGCGTCGATGGCCCGGACGTGCTTGGGGTCGGGCTCACCGCGCCAGCGGACCATGAACCGCTCGGTGATGGTGCCGGACTCGTCGATCCGGCTCTGCGGGACCATCGGCTTGCCGACGCCGCGCGCGGACTGCGCCACGAACGACAGCGCCGTCACCGACACCCGGGCGAGGTCGGCGCGGGCCTCCTCGTCGGAGATGTCGAGCAGCGGCTTCATCCCGTACGCGGTGGCGAGGGTGGGGAGGGAGCTCTGCACGTCCACCCGCACGTCGCCGGAGGTGACCGGGAGCAGGTGCGGGTCGGCGGGGGCCAGGCCCGGGTCGAGGCTGTCGTCCACCAGGAGCCCCCAGGCGTCACCGAAGGAGACGCGGCCGACGAGCTCCTCGATGTCGACGCCCCGGTAGCGGAGGGCGCCGCCCTCCTTGTCCGGTTCGGCGATCTCGGTCTCGAAGGCCACGACCCCCTCGAGACCGGGTTTGAAGTCGGACATGTCGTCCTGCCTTTCGTCCCCAAGAGTGATAAGGCGGTGCCGTGCCATTGAACCCTGTCCGCCTTACTGACCAGTACCCAGGGGTCATGTGAGTTGCACAAGGCCCAGGTGAGAGGCTCGGACGCTGTGGATTCCCCAACGCCCGATCCCGCACGGCTCCGCAGATCCTACGAGGGGGGCGAATTGTCCGAGTCGGCGCTCCCCGCCGACCCGCTCGCCCTGTTCGCCGCCTGGTTCGCCGAGGTGCACGCCTCGGGGCTGGCCGAACCGAACGCGATGATCCTCGCCACCGCGTCCGGCGACGGCGTCCCGAGCGCCCGGACCGTCCTGCTCAAGGGCTACGGGCCGCAGGGCTTCCGGTTCTTCACGAACCTGACGTCCCACAAGGGGCGCGACCTCGCGGAGAACCCCCGCGCGGCGCTGGTGTTCCCGTGGCATCCGATGTACCGGCAGGTGCGGGTCGCGGGACCGGTCCTCGAGCTCGCGCGCGAGGAGTCGGCCGCCTACTTCCGAACCCGCCCGTACGGTTCGCGGATCGGCGCCTGGGCGAGCGAGAACCAGTCCGGCGTCATCCCCGGCCGCGAGGTGCTGGAGCGCCGCTACGCCGAGGCGGCCTCGCGCTGGCCGGATCCGGCCTCCGGACGGCCCTCCGGCGCGGCGGAGGCGGACGCGGCCGACGCCGTCCCGCTGCCGGACTTCTGGGGCGGCTACCGCGTCGTCCCCGAGTCGATCGAGTTCTGGCAGGGCCGCCGCGACCGGCTCCACGACCGGATCCGGTACCGCCGGACGACCCCGGGAGACGAGAGGGGATGGGTGGCGGAGAGACTGTCTCCGTGACAGCGGAACCGCCCGGGACGGCCCGCCGCAGGCGGCTGCGGAGGCTCGCGATCGACACCCGCCCGCTGGGCCACCCCGCCTACCGGCGGCTGTGGCTGGGGCAGGGCGTGTCGTTCGTCGGGTTCCAGGTCACCGCCGTCGCGGTCCCCGTCCAGGTCTACGACATGACCCGGTCGTCGGCCTGGGTGGGCGCCCTCGGCGTCGTCAACCTCGTCCCGCTGATCGTGTTCGGGCTGTGGGGCGGCGCGGTGGCCGACCACATGGACCGGCGCAGGCTGCTGCTCGCCTCGTCCTGCGTCATGTGGGCGGCGACGCTGCTGCTGCTCGTCCAGGCGCTGCTGGGCGTGGGCAGCCTCGCGCTGATCATGGCCGTGGTGGCGGTCCAGGCGGTCGGCTTCGCGGTGTCCTCGCCGACCCGCAGCGCGATCATCCCCCGGCTGGTCGACCGGCCGCTCGTCCCGGCGGCCAACACCCTCAACTTCACCGCGAGCCAGTTCGGGATGCTGGCCGGGCCGCTGTTCGCCGGCGTCCTGCTCGCCCACTGGCACTACGCGGCGGCCTACGCGCTCGACGCCGTGCTGTTCACCGTGGTGCTGTACGCGGCGCTGCGGCTCCCGCCGATCCCGCCGCTCGGCGAGATGACCGGCACGCCCGGCCTGCGGTCGGTCTTCGACGGCCTGCGCTACCTGGCCACGCAGCCGGTGCTCCTGATGTCGTTCGTCGTGGACGTCATCGCGATGGCGGTCGCCATGCCCCGCGCCCTGTTCCCCGAGGTGGCCGAGACGCGGTTCGGCGGCGAGGGCGCGGTCGGCTACCTGTTCGCCGCGATCGCGGTCGGCGCGTTCCTCGGCGGGCTGTCGTCCGGCTGGATCGGGCGGGTGCACCGGCAGGGGATCGCGCTCGTCGCGTCCATCGCCGTCTGGGGGCTCGCCGTCGCGGCGTCCGGGCTGGCCGGCCATCTCTGGCTCGCGGTGGCGCTGCTCGCCGTCGGCGGCGCGGCCGACCTGGTGTCGTCGGTCTTCCGCCAGTCCATGCTCCAGACCTACGCGCCCGACCGGATGCGGGGACGGCTCCAGGGCGTCTTCACCGTCGTCGTCGCGGGCGGGCCCCGGCTCGGGGACGTCCGGGCGGGGGCGACCGCGAGCGCCGTGGGCGCGACCGCCTCGTGGGTCGGCGGGGGCCTGGCCTGCGCCGCGCTGGTCATCGCGGTGGGGTTCGCCGTCCCCGCCCTGCTCCGCTACGACACCCGCACCGCCGAGACCGTCACGGCCGAGGCGGTGGCGGCCGAGCGCTGAGGCCGCCGGAGCACCGAGGCGCCGGGCGGGTGTCAGCCGAGCGCCGAGGCGGCGATCTTCAGGTCCTCAAGGAGGCCCTGGTACACGGCCTCGCGGTCCTCGGCGCGCAGGACGGCCGACGGGTGGATCGTCGCGAGGAGCCGCGGTTCGGCCGCACCGGGCGGCTCGTCCCCGATCTCCCGCCCGGCGGCCGGGGTGCCGAGCGTCTCCAGGTCGGGCATCGGGAGCAGCCGCCCGCGCTGCCTGGTCACCCGGAACGAGGAGCCGAGCAGCGCCTTGCCCGCGGTCGCCCCCAGTGCCACGACGACCTCCGGGTCCAGGAGCCGCAGTTCCGCGAGGAGCCAGGGGCGGCACGCTCGCATCTCGCCCGCGTTCGGCGTCTCGTGGATGCGCCGCTTGCCGCCGCCCTCCGGCTTCTTGTACTTGAAGTGCTTGACGGCGTTGGTGACGTAGACGTCGCCGCGCTCGATCCCGGCCTCCTCCAGCGCCTGGTCGAGGACGCGCCCCGCGGGGCCGACGAACGGGTGGCCCCTGCGGTCCTCCTGGTCGCCGGGCTGCTCGCCGATGAGCACCATCCGCCCGCCGGGGGAGCCCTCGCCGAAGACGGTCTGCGTGGCGTTCCGGTAGAGGTCGCATCCGCGGCACCCCTCGGCCGCCCGGCGCAGGGCGTCCAGGTCGGCCCGCCCCTCCGGGGTCCCGGGCAGGAACGGTTCCGCGTCTTGGGAAGGTTTCGCGTTCATCTTGCGTTGCCCCGTACCCGGCTTGACGGGGATATTCGCGGGACCCGGCGACGTGGGGTCCGAGCAAGTAGACTCTTGCCCATAAGACTGGAGGGAGCTGTGACCTCACACGGCCTGATCGACACCACGGAGATGTACCTCCGGACGGTCTTCGAGCTCGAAGAGGAGGGGATCATCCCCCTCCGCGCGCGCATCGCCGAGCGGCTCTCCCAGAGCGGCCCGACGGTGAGCCAGACGGTCGCGCGGATGGAGCGCGACGGGCTGCTGCGGGTCGAGGGCGATCGGCACCTCGAACTGACCGAGAGCGGCCGCGGTCTGGCCACGCGCGTGATGCGCAAGCACCGCCTCGCCGAATGCCTCCTGGTCAACGTCATCGGACTGCCCTGGGAGGACGTCCACATCGAGGCGTGCCGGTGGGAGCACGTGATGTCGGAGGACGTCGAGCGCCGCCTGGTCGCGCTGCTGGACAACCCGACCACCTGCCCGCACGGCAACCCGATCCCCGGCCTCGACGAGCTGGGCGGGCACGGCGACGACGCCGACGAGGCGCCGCTGGCGGTGATGACCGCGGTGGCGAGCCCGCAGGGCGCGGACGTGGTGATCCGGCGGATCAGCGAGCAGGTGCAGAGCGACAGCGACCTGATGCTTAGACTCAAGCAGATAGGGATACAACCGGGACGAGAAGTGATTCTCCGGGCGACCGACGACGGGGTGCGGGTGATCGGTGACGACGAGGACGACAGTCCCGCGACGGAACTGCCGCGCGGCATCGCCGAGCACGTCTTCGTCAGCAGGCGCTGACACGGTCCGCGTGTGCACCCCCGCCTCGACGGTCTATACCGAAGATCTCCATAACATCGCGTCTTCCGGGCGTATCCCGACGGCGGGTTCGTCGTTCAATACGACGAGGCGACCACGTAGGACGCCCGCGCCGCGACGTGCGGTGATCAACGGGGCGAGGATCGGGACGGGTATCGGGATGGGGAGATGAGCCACTGGGGGGAAGCGCCTGACGAGGCGCACCTGCCGCCCGAGACCGTCCTCGCGCAGATGGAGATGGCGGTCATCGTCTGCGACCGCTTCAGCAACATCATCTACGGCAACGCCTTCGCCCGGCAGCTGTTCGGCTTCGGCGGAGACGCGTTCATCGGCCACTCCATCCTGTCGCTCGGCATCGCCGAGGAGGACCACGAGCAGGCGACCGAGCTCGCCAGGCACGTCCTCAAGGGCGGCGTGTGGGAGGGCACCTTCTGCAACCTGCGCGCCGACGGCACCACGGTCTACACGCGCGCGCACGCCGTCCCGCTGCGGCACCCGTCCGGCGCCGTCGACGGAGTGGTGATCTTCGCGCGCGAGGCGCTGCGCTCCAACCAGCGCGAGCAGGACCGCTACGGCCTGATGGAGCGCATCGGCGAGCGGCTCGCCGGGTCCCTGGAGCTGGAGAGCACCCTGCGCCGGGTCGCCGACACGCTGGTCCCGCAGTTCGCCGACCACTGCTTCATCGACCTCTACAGCGGCGACCGCCTCTACCGGCGGGTGTCGCGGCACGCGGGCGACTGGGAGCCGCCGCCCGGCACGTGGGCGGAGGTCGGCGAGCCCGTCTCCTACCCGCCCGGCCACTTCAGCGCCAAGGCGATGGACCGCCGCGACGCCGTCCTCGTCGAGGACATGATCCAGCACCGGTTCACCGCGCCGAACGAGTCGTCCCAGCGGCTCGGCCACGAGATGGGCATCACCTCGGTGATCTCCGCGCCGCTGCTGGTGCGCGGCGAGCTGCTCGGCGTGATGAGCCTGGCGCTGTCGAACCTGTCCAAGCGGCCCGACCCGCACTACGACGGCTTCGACCGCGACCTGCTCGGCGCGATCGCCAGCCGGGTCGCGCTCGCCGTCGACAACGCGCTGCTGTTCGAGGAGGAGCGCGAGACCGCGCTCGCCTTCCAGAAGCACCTGCTGCCCGGCGACCGGCCGCCCCGGCTGGACGGCCTGCAGATCGCCTGGCGGTACGAGCCGGCCCGCCCGCTGGAGTCGCACGGGCACGGCATCCAGACGCAGGTCGGCGGCGACTGGTACGACGTCATCCCGCTGTCGGCGGGGCGCGTCGGCCTCGTCATCGGCGACGTCGAGGGCCGGGGGGCGCGCGCCGCCGCCGTCATGGGCCAGCTCCGCGCCGCGCTGCGCGCCTTCGCCCAGGACGACAAGCCACCCGCCGACATCCTGCGCAAGCTCGACGAGTGGGTCCGCACGATGACGCGGCCCGAGCGGATGCGGTCCGGCTGGAACAGCGACGACCTCGTCCGGCCGCCCCTGGTGTCCTGCACCTACTTCGTCTACGACGCGTGGTCGCGGGTCCTGGAGTTCGCCAACGCCGGGCACGACCCGCCCCTGCTGGTCGTCGACGGCGAGGTCAGCGAGCTGGACTTCGAGAGCGAGGGCGGCATGCTCGGCCTGCGCGCCCCCGGCATGGGCGGCGAGCTCCTCTTCAACGAGGAGTCGGCCGAGCTGAAGCCGGGCTCCACGCTCGTCCTCTACACCGACGGCCTGATCGACCGGCGCTCCAAGGACGACGGCGACCACTACACGCGCGAGGAGGCGCGGGAGATGGTCCGCGCCGCCGTCGCCGAGGTGGCGCACGGCGGGGTCGAGGCGATCGCCAACGCCGCCTACGACGCGGTGCCCGGCGACATCGACGACGACGTCGCGATCGTGGTGATCCGCACCGCCGCCGAGGAGCTGGCCGTCGAGGAGCGCACCTTCACCGCCGAGCCGATCATGGTCTCGGAGGCGCGCCGGATGGCCGCCGACGCGTTCGCGGCCTGGGGGATGCTCGACGAGCAGGCCGAGCTCGCGTGCCTGCTGGTGTCGGAGGTCGTCACGAACGTCGTCCTGCACGCCACCTCCACGCCGACGCCGCGCCGCGAGATGGTCGTCCCGGTCCCGGCCGGGCCGCCGGGCCGCGGCGGCGAGCCGCTGGGCGCGCCGCCGCCCGTGCAGTTCAACACCGACTTCGGCGCCCTGGACGGCGACCCGTTCGAGGGCGGCGCGTTCGACGAGGACGACTGGAACCTCGGCGCCGACCTCGGCCGCCGCGAGCCGCCCACCAAGGAGTTCCGGCTCCGGCTGCGGCGCGGCGCGGGCGCGATCTGGGTCGAGGTGTTCGACTCCGACATGCGGCTGCCGCGCATCCGCAGCGCCGGCGAGACCGACGAGGGCGGCCGCGGCCTGTACCTCGTCGACCAGCTCGCCACCCGCTGGGGCGCCCGTCCGACCGCCGACGGCAAGGCCGTCTGGTTCGAGCTGCCGCTGAACCCGGGATGAGCCGGTGCGCGCCTGGGTGGTCGAGAAACCGTCCCCGATGGCGACGGGGCCGCTCCGGCGCGCCGACCGCGAGGTGCCCTCGCCCGGCCCGGGCGAGCTGCTGGTCCGCGTGCTCGCGTGCGGCGTCTGCCGGACCGACCTGCACGTCGCCGAGGGCGACCTGCCCGTCCACCTGCCGGGCGTGACGCCGGGCCACGAGATCGTCGGGGAGGTCGTGTCCGCCGGCCCCGGCTGCCTGCACGGGCCCGGCGACCGCGTCGGCGTCGCGTGGCTGCGCGGGACGTGCGGCGCGTGCCGGTTCTGCCGCCGAGGCGCCGAGAACCTGTGCCCGTCCTCGGTCTACACCGGCTGGGACGCGCACGGCGGCTACGCCGAGTACGCGCTCGCCGTCGACGCCTACACCTACGCGCTGCCCGCCGAGCTGGACGACGTGCGCGCCGCCCCGCTGCTGTGCGCCGGGATCATCGGGTACCGGGCGCTGCGCCGCGCGTCCCTGCCGCCGGGCGGCCGGCTCGGCATCTGGGGGTTCGGCGGCTCGGCGCACCTGGCCGCGCAGATCGCGCTCGCCGAGGGCGCCGACGTGCACGTGTTCACCCGCAGCCCGGCCGCCCGCGAGCTGGCCCGCGAGCTCGGCGCGTCCTGGGCGGGCGACTCCTTCGACGCCGCCCCCGCCCCGCTCGACTCGGCGATCATCTTCGCGCCGGCGGGCGAGCTCGTGAACGCCGCGCTCGAACGGCTCGACCGCGGCGGAACCTGCGCCGTCGCGGGCATCCACCTGAGCGACGTCCCGCCCCTGGACTACCAGCGGCACCTGTTCCAGGAGCGCCAGGTCCGCTCGGTGACGGCGAACACGCGGGCTGACGGCGAGGAGTTCCTGACGCTGGCCGCGCGCCTCGGCGTCGCCGTCACGACGCACGCCTACGGCCTGGACGACGCGGACCGCGCCTTGGCCGACCTCGCCGGAGACCGCTTCACCGGCGCGGCCGTGTTGGTCCCCTGACCCTCCGCATCCTCCGCGAGCGGCACCTCTCACCTGGCATTCGCCGGCGGGGCGAGCCCTATTGACACCGCGTCTCGCATGCCGTTGGATCGCTCCATACTCGCGAGTAGCCTACTTCGGTCAGGCCGACTCGGGAGGCCCCCCGCCGCGTTTCACTCCTGCGAGAGGACCCCCGTGTCGTCAATCATCAAGCGGCTGGCCGCACTGTCCCTGTCGGCGGGCCTCGCCGGCACCGCCCTGGCCACCGCCCCCGCGGCGTCCGCGGAGCCGACCCCGGCTCCGAGCGCCCAGACGACCGCTGACGCCCCGCCCGCGACGCTGGACCTGTCGGACTGTCCCGACGTCCTGCCGGTCGGCGCGGACCCCGCGAACTGGTACTGCAACGTGCTGGTGACCAACGGCGGCAGCATGAAGATCGGCAACATCGACCAGCAGATCACCGCGCCGATGCGGATCACGCTGCTGGCCGGCTACGACCCGAAGACCGGCGCCGAGATCTCCAAGTTCGTGAAGATGCGGAGCACGGCGATGAGCGTGGCCGGCGGCGCCCTCGGCGTCCCCGGGAGCGAGAGCATCCCGCTGCTCGCGCTGAAGGTGAAGCCCCAGTACGCCGGGAAGATCGACATCGACATCCCCAACCGCAAGACCCGGCTGGACCTGAAGCTGAAGCTCATCAACCAGCTGCTCGGCGACACGTGCTACGTCGGGTCGAACGCGGCGCCGATCACTCTCAACCTGGACCTTCCGGACATCACGGGGGCCTCGGGGCCGGACGGCACGTTCTGGGTCAGGATCAGGGCCACCGACGACACGTTCGCCGTGCCGAAGACCACCGGGTGCGGGTTCGCCGCGCCGATCGCCGACCTGCGCGGCGGCCTGCCGTCCGCGTCCGGCAAGAACCACGCGGAGCTGATCTCGTACTTCGGCGGCAAGGGGTACTCCGAGATGTACCCGACGATGGGCATCCGCAAGAAGTGACGGCTTGACGCCGGCGAACGGGCCCGCGCCGTGCTCCCCGGCGCGGCCCTTCGCGTTGCTAGATGGGTTCCGCGGCGACGTGGGCCCAGGACTGGGTGAACCAGAGTTCGCCGCCGATGACGCGCGGCTTGGCGCCGGTGCGGGGACCGCCGTCCACCTCGTCGAGCATGGCCTCGCGGATGCGGTCGGCCGCGGCGTCGTCGCGGGCCCCGGCGAGCCACGGCTCCACGGGACGCTCCACGGTGAACACGTCCAGCCGCCGGATGCTCCCGCCCGCCGAGGTGATCATCTCGGTGAGCCGGGCGATGGACGGGGTGCCGGGGTGGTCGGGGTCGCGGAGCCGCTCGATCCGGTCGCGCTCGGGTCCGGAGAGGTTGCCGCGGACGAGGTCGGCGATGACCACCCGCCCGCTCGGCCGGCACACCCGCAGCAACTCCCGCAGCACGTCGTCGGGGTCGCCCAGGGTGTAGAGCGAGAAGCGGGCCGTGACCAGCGAGAACGTGTTGTCCCTGTACGGCAGGGCGGTGGCGTCCGCCTTGACGGGGTCGCGCCGGGCCGGACCCGCCGGGCGCGGCCGCGGATCCTCGCGCGTCACGGCGGCCGGGGGGCGGCGGGCGCCGTCGCCGCCGTCCTGGCCGTCGCGGGCGCCGTCCGGGTCGCGGGTCCCGCCGGTGATGCGGACCGGGCCCGTCCCGAACTCCACCGTCTCCATGCGGGCCGACCTGGCCGACGTGGACGCCGCCGTCACGGGCGTCGCGTCCACCGCGGTCATGTGGCGGACCTGCGGCCCGAGCGCGGCGGGCATCGGGCCGCGCCCGCGCGCGACGTCCAGGCACACGTCATCGGGACAGGGTTCGACGAACTCCAGCAGGCGCCTCAGATGCGGGGCGATCGTGCCCCCGGTCTCCTGGACGGCGGTCGCCGGATGCGGCACGGGTGCTCTCCCTCGGCTCGGCCGGCTTCGCCGTACGGGGTTCCGTTCGCGTCCGCCGCGCAGGCGCGGGCCGGGGGAGCCCACCCGCCAGAGGTGGGCGCGTCGGCGTCGGCGGGACGTCGAACGGGCGTGAAGCCGGTTTCGCCAGTTATGACTCCCGGTCGGGCCGGGAGGTTCGGAACGGCCGCGAAAAATCCGTCCGCCGTCCGGCCCGCGCCCTTCAGTTCCGCAGGTGCTCGCCGTACAGCGTCAGGACGACGATGACGAAGACGATGATGACCGCCATCCGGCCCGGCATGGGAAGCCGGAGTCGCATCGCGGCCCAGCGCACGCAGAACGCGGCGAGGAGTGACACGACGATGAGAGCGAGGATGCCTTCGTCCATGGCCGCCTTCGTTCCGGGGGGATTGCCGCCTCTTTGAACCATAGACGGGTAAGGAGGGGGTTACCCGCCGGTCGGGGGGTGACGGTCGGCCGATACTCTCACCTTTGTGGCAGATGCTAAGGAAACAGACGGCCGGGACAGGGTCGACGAGATGGCGGCCAACCTGGCGCGCGGCCGTGTCGCGCTCGGGCTCGCGGCGCTCGCGGTGCCGAGGCTGACCGTGAAGCTGATGGGGCTCGGCGGCGGCGCCGACCCCGGCCGCGACCTCATGGTGCGGATGTTCGCCGCCCGGGAGATCGCGCTCGGCGCGGGCTACCTGCTCAGCGGCGACGACTCGGGGCGCCGGCTGTGGGCGCGGATCGGCCTCGCCGTCGACTCGATCGACCTGGTGAGCGGGCTGAAGACCCGCAAGGGCCTGCCGCTGTGGGTGACCGCGGGAACGGCGGGGGTGGCCGGCGGCGCGGCCGCGATCGGCGCCGCGAAGGTCGGCCGCGACCTGGTGAGCTGACCGCCTCCCCGGCCGCCCGCACGGGCCGCGTGATCCCGTTCGGCTCGTGGGTAGGCATCCCCGCACGCATCCGGCACAGGGACGGCGGCAGGGGACGGCGGCAGGGGGAAGACGGGCATGACGGCGACGGCGGCGCGGGACGAGCGGGCCATGCCGAAGGGCAGGGAGCTCTACGTCGTCCTCGGCGCCCTCATGCTCGCCATGCTGCTGGCGGCGCTGGACCAGACGATCGTGTCCACCGCGCTGCCGACGATCGTCAGTGAGCTCGGCGGGCTCAACCACCTGTCGTGGGTCGTCACGGCGTACCTGCTCTCGGCCACGGCGTCGACGCCGCTGTGGGGCAAGCTCGGCGACCAGTACGGCCGCAAGCGGCTGTTCCAGGCGTCGATCGTCATCTTCCTGATCGGCTCCGCGCTGTGCGGGCTGTCGCAGAACATGACGGGCCTGATCGTGTTCCGCGCCCTGCAGGGCCTCGGCGGCGGCGGGCTGATGGTGCTCGCCGTCGCCATCGTCGGGGACGTGGTGCCGCCCCGCGAGCGCGGCCGCTACCAGGGGCTGTTCGGCGCGGTCTTCGGCGTGGCCAGCGTGTGCGGCCCGCTGCTCGGCGGCTGGTTCGTCGACAACCTGACGTGGCGCTGGGTGTTCTACATCAACCTGCCCATCGGGGTGGTGGCGCTGGCGGTGATCGCCGCCGTCCTGCACGCGGCGGGCGAGCGGGAGCGCCACCGCATCGACTACCTCGGCACGCTGCTGATCGTCGGCTGGGCCGTCGGGCTCGTGCTGATGACGACCTGGGGCGGGACGCGCTACCCCTGGCTGTCCGCGCCGGTCATCGGCCTCGCCGCCGGCTCGGTGGTGCTGATCGCGCTGTGGCTGCTGGTGGAGCGGCGCGCCGCCGAGCCGGTCATGCCGCCGGCGCTGCTGCGCCATCCGGTCTTCGCGCTCGGCGGCGCGATCAGCTTCGCGGTCGGCTTCGCGATGTTCGGCGCGCTGACCTTCCTGCCGATCTTCCTCCAGGTGGTGCACGGCGTCTCGCCCACGCTGTCCGGCGTCTACCTGCTGCCGATGATGCTCGGCATGCTGCTCAGCTCGATCGGCTCCGGGCAGCTGATCACCCGGTTCGGCCGCTACAAGATCTATCCGATGGTCGGCACGCCGATCATCGCGCTGGCGCTGTACCTGTGCTCGGCGCTGGACGAGAACTCCACCACCCTGAGCATGAGCCTGCGGTTCGCGCTGCTCGGCTTCGGTCTCGGCCTGGTCATGCAGGTGCTGGTCATCGCCGTCCAGAACGCGGTGGCGTACGAGGACCTGGGCTCGGCGACGTCCGGCGTCACCTTCTTCCGGCAGATCGGCGGGTCGTTCGGCGTCGCGGTGTTCGGCTCGGTCTTCAGCAACCAGCTCGCCGGGCATGTGGCGGATCTGGCGCGGGTCCTGCCGCCGGGCTTCGATCCGGCGGCCGTCCAGGGGAACCCGGGGCTGCTGGACCGGTACCCGGCCGCGGTCAAGAACGCCGTCCTGCACGCCTACGCGGAGTCGATCGACTCGGTGTTCTTCTGGGCGGTGCCGGTGGCGGCGGTCGCGTTCGTGCTGACCTGGTTCCTGCGCGAGGTCCCGCTGCGGGCGACCTCGCGGACGCCCGACTACGGGGAGGGCTTCGGCGCGGCGCCGACCGTCCGCTCGTCCAGGCACGAGATGGAGCGGGCCCTGAGCAAGCTGATGCGCAAGGACGCCAGGGCCTTCGAGATGTACGACCGCCTCGCCGCGCACTCGGGCGTCTCCCTGCCCGCGGGCAGCGTGTGGGCGCTGTGCCGGATCGCCAGGGACGGGACGGTCACCGGCCGGGAGCTCGCCGAGCGCGCGGGCGTCCGGGCCGAGCAGGGCCGCCCGTACGTCGACCGGCTCGTCGACGCCGGTTACGTCCTGCGGCGGGAGGGCACTCTTACCGTGACACCGTCGGGGCGGGACGCCGCCGAGCGCCTGTTCGCCGTCAGGCGGGAGGGGCTCGCCCGGCATCTGGACGGCTGGGCCCCCGAGGAGCATCCTGAACTCGCGGACGTCCTCTCGCGGCTGGCGGAGGAGTCCCTCGGCGACGAGGCGGACGGCGAGGTCCTGGGTCCCGGAACGCGGCCCGCGGAGCGGGGAGCGTAGGCTCCCCCGAGACCCAGCTCACATAGCGTTGCGCCGTGAGCGATGTAATCTCATACTGACTAACCGAATCACACTCGGTTTCGGGACGGAACCCCAATTTTTGGAGGCGTAGTGGCCGAGGCGTACATCGTCGGCGCGGTCCGTACCCCCGTCGGTACCAAGAAGGGCGCCCTCAAGGACGTCCACCCCGCCGACCTCGGGGCCCACGTGCTCAAGGAGCTCGTCAACCGCACCGGGGTCGACCCCTCCGCGGTCGAAGACGTGATCATGGGCTGTGTCATGCAGGTCGGCCCGCAGTCCCTCGACATCGCGCGCACCGCGTGGCTGTCGGCCGGGCTGCCGGAGAGCGTGCCCGGCGTGACCATCGACCGGCAGTGCGGATCGTCCCAGCAGGCGATCCACTTCGCCGCCCAGGGCGTGCTGTCGGGCACCCAGGACCTCGTCGTCGCCTCCGGCGTCGAGCAGATGGCGATCGTCCCGATGGGCTCTTCCGTGGCCATGGCCATGGAGAAGGGCATGCCCTTCCCGTACGGCGAGGGCTGGGCCGAGCGCTACGGCATGCAGGAGATCTCCCAGTTCCGCGGCGCGGAGCTGATGGCGGAGAAGTGGGGCCTCAGCCGCGAGGACATGGAGAAGTTCGCGCTGGAGAGCCACCAGCGCGCCGCCAAGGCCATCGAGGCCGGCTACTTCGACCGCGAGATCGCCCCCATCGCCGGGCTGTCCAAGGACGAGGGCCCCCGCCCCGACACCACGCTGGAGAAGATGGCGGGCCTGAAGACCCTGCGCGAGGGCGGCCGGATGACCGCCGCCGTCGCCTCGCAGATCTCCATCGGCGCCTCCGCCGTGCTGGTCGCCTCCGAGGAGGCCGTCAAGCGGTACAACCTCACCCCGCGCGCCCGCATCCACACCCTCGCCGTGTGCGGCTCCGACCCGGTCTACATGCTGACCGGCCCGATCCCCGCCACCGAGAAGGCCCTGGACCGCGGCGGGCTGAAGATCGACGACATCGACGTCTTCGAGGTCAACGAGGCGTTCGCCCCGGTCCCGATGGGGTGGGCGCACGACACCGGCGCCTCGCTGGAGAAGACCAACCCCAACGGCGGCGCGATCGCCCTCGGGCACCCGCTCGGCGCCACCGGCGGCATCCTGATGACCAAGCTGCTGCACGAGCTGGAGCGCACCGGTGGCCGCTACGGCCTCCAGACGATGTGCGAGGGCGGCGGCCAGGCCAACGCCACCATCATCGAGCGCATCTGAGTCCACCGGACCGCCCCCTGGAGCCCGCTCCAGGGGGCGGTACCGTTCGGGGATGGGCGGCGACATGTACGAGACGATCCTGTATTCGGCGGACGAGCGGATCGCGCGGATCACGCTGAACCGCCCCGACGCCCGCAACGCGCTCAGCGACCGGATGATCGGCGAGCTGCTCGACGCGTTCGACCGGGCCAAGGCCGACCCCGACGTCCGGGTGATCGTCCTGACGGGCGCCGGCGACCGGGCGTTCTGCGCGGGCGCCGACCTCGGCGGCCTCGGCGAGGCGCAGGCGGACGGCCGCTCGGTGGCCGACGCCGCCGCCATCCGCGAGAGCGCCCCCTTCCGCCTCTTCACGGCCTTCCCCAAGCTCGGCAAACCGATCATCGCGCGGCTGGCCGGGCACGCCGTCGCGGGCGGCCTCGGCCTCGCCGCCGCCTGCGACCTGGTGATCGCGGCCGACGACGTCAAGCTCGCCACCCCCGAGGTCAACGTCGGCCTCTGGCCCATGATGATCATGGCGATCATCAACCGGAACGTCGCCCCGAAGCACGCCTTCAAGCTCTACTACACCGGCGCCCGCGTCACCGCCGCCGAGGGCCGCGACATCGGCCTGGTCACCGAGGTCGTCCCGCGCGCCGAGCTGGACGCCCGGGTGGACGAGCTGGCCCGCGTGATCGCGTCCAAGAGCCCGGTCGGCCTGCGCCGCGGCCGCGACGCGTTCTTCGCCATCGAGGGCCGCCCGCTGGAGGACCAGGTCGCCCACCTGCTGTCCGAGCTGGTCGAGCTGACCGCCACCGAGGACGCCAAGGAGGGCATCACCGCCTTCCTGGAGAACCGCCCCCCGGACTTCCAGGGCCGCTGAACCGCCCGGCCGGTCCGGGTGTGTGACACTTCGGGCCATGGAGATCGGGGAGGCCGTCCGGCGGATGGGGCTGGCGGACACCTACAGGGACCGGCACTGGGGCGGGGCCGTCAAGGTGACCGACGACACCGTCCAGAAGGCGGAGCCCGAGTGGCTGGAAGGGCTGCTCGCCGCGCTGCTGGAGGTGGAGAAGCCGACCTACCCGATGCGCTACGGCTTCGAGGCCGCGTTGCGGCGGCTGGCGGGCGCGCCCGGGGACGCGGGCCGTGTCGCGAGCGTCCGCGCACTCGCGGCCAAGGGGCGTGCGTGGTGCGGCGACCTCCGCTACGACCTGCCCGAGGTCGCCGAATGGCTGGCCTGCGCCCAACCTCCCGAGCATCTCCTCGCGGTCTTCGACGATGCCGAGGCGTCGGACGAGCTCGCGGCCTGCCTGCTCCAGGAGACGGCCCTGCGCTACGACGCGACGTCCGCCGAGGGGTTCGCCGAGCGGCTGCGGGCCGCCGGGCACCCGCTCGCGGAGCTCCCCCTGCGGCCGGCCGAGGCCGAGCGGCGCCACGGGCTGCCCCGGTACCCGGGTACGCTCCCGGCGGGCTGGCGTCCGCCCGGTGAGGCCGCGCCGGGGCCCTCCGGCCTCGACATCGAAGTGACGGCGGTCGACTGGCTCGAAGCCCGGCGGGCGCTGGGCGCCTACCGCAACTGGCCGACGGGCGAAGAATGCCTGGAGGCCGGTCTGTTCCAGTTGGACCGTCCACTGGCTCCCGCCGACCTGGGCGCCTCACTGGTCCGCGCCCTTCCGGCCCTCAGCACCCGCTCCGGTGTCACCGGAGTGCGGCGGGTGACGACTCCCGACGTCCTGCGGGAGCTCTTCTACGGGGCCGGGTCCGGCGGCGCGTACGGGCCCCGCATGCGCGCGGGCGACGCGCGCAGAGCGTCGTGGGAATCGCTGGCGGGCCTGGTCGGCTTTCCCGGGGACGACTTCACGGCGGTCGAGCGGGCCGCCGACCGGTGCGCCTGGCTCTTCTACGGCTCGGACTGGCACATGCGGGTCGCCGAACCGCTGGACGTCGGCATCGCCGTCCTGCGTCCCGACCGCCGGACGGTGGCGGTCCTAGCCGCCACCGACTCCGACTGACCCGCGGGCGGCCTAGGAAACCGGGCCCGATCACCGGCGCAACCGCACGTCAGCGGGACCCGGCCGGTCAGTGGACCTGGCGGTCCATTCCGGCCCAGTACGGCTTGCGCAGCTCGCGCTTGAGGACCTTCCCGGTGGTCGACAGGGGGAGGGCGTCGACGAACTCGTAGCTGGTGGGCGTCTTCCAGGCGATCAGCGGCTCGCAGTGCCGCTGGAGCTCGTCCTCGCTCGCCGTGCGGCCGTGCTTGAGGACGACGACCGCGTGCACCTTCTCGCCCGGCTTGTCGTCCGGGATGCCGATCACCGCGACCGCGGCCACCGCCGGATGGGACGCGACCGCCTGCTCCACCTCGGTGGAGTAGACGTTCCAGCCGTCGACGTTGATCACGTCCTTGATCCGGTCGACGATGTGGAGGTAGCCGTCCTCGTCCAGGTATCCGCCGTCGCCGGTGTGGATCCAGCCGTCCCGGAGCGTCCGCGCCGTCTCCTCGGGCTTGTTCAGGTAGCCGAGCATCAGGGCGCCGGTGCGGACGATGATCTCCCCGACCGCGCCCTGCGGCAGGTCCGCGCCCGCGTCGTCGACGATCCGCACCTCGGCGCCGATCGCGGGCCGCCCCGCCGAGCGCAGCTTGCGGCCCGCGACGTGGTCCTCCGGCGGCAGCAGCGTGGCGAGGCCGAACTCGTTCATTCCGTACCACTGGTGGAAGGCGGCGTTCGGGAACGCCTCCATCACCCTCCCCAGGAGGGCCTCGGTGATGGGCGCCGCGCCGTAGGCGATGCTCAGCATGCTGGACAGGTCGCGCGCGGCGATGCCGGGGTGGTCGACGATCTGCTGCAGGGTGCCGGGGGCGAACGGCGCGTGCGTGACCCTGTGGCGTTCGATCGCGTCGAGGAGCCCGTCGACGTCGGTCGTGCGCGGGACGACGGTGAGCCCGCCCCACATCCCCTGGACCAGCCAGGTCACCAGCATGGAGATGGAGGAGAAGTTCGACGTGATCAGCATGTGCCCGCCGGGGAGGCCGTGGCACGGGACCCTCGCCGGCATGGTCATCGCCGAGTGGACCAGGCGGCCGTGGGCGACCACGACGCCCTTGGCGCGTCCGGACGTCCCGCTGGTGTAGACGATGCCGGCGGGCGCGTCGCCGCCCCGGCGGGCGTCCTCGACCGGCTCCGTGCGCGAGATGAGCTCCTCGAACCCGGGCATGCCGTCCGGCGCCGGCCCGTCGCCGACGTGGACGACCTCGCGCAGCTCGGGGCAGGCGTCCCTGATCTCGCCCAGGCGGTCCAGGAACGCGTCGTCGACGAAGAGGATCCGGGTCCGCGACTCGGCCAGCGCGTAGATCATCTCCTGCGTGCTCCAGGCGGGGTTGACCGGGTGGAACACCCCGTCCGCCCACGCCACGGCCAGGAAGAACTCGAGGTAGCGGTCCGAGCCGAGGGCCAGCATCCCCACGGGTTCGCCGCCGCCCGCGCCGCGCTCCCGCAGGGCCCCGGCGAGGCGGGCCACCCGGTCGGCCTGCTCGCGCGCCGTGCGGAACCGGTCGCCGTAGGCAGTGACCGGCTCGTCCGGAGCGAGTTGCAGGGCCCGGTGGACGATGTGGGTGATGTGCACGGGGTCTCCTCCGAATGGCGCGTGATCAGCTCGTTCCCGCGGACGCGGGTGCTCGGACGGCCGCCCGGCGGAAGACGGTCAGGGCCGTGACGAGCATGAGCAGCGAAAGGACCAGGGCGCCGGTGAAGGCCCCGGCGAGCGACTGGACGCGGCTCCCGTCCACCTCCTCGTAGACGGCGACGAGGACGGCGATCCCGAGCGGCCCGCCGACCTGCGTGGTCTGGATGAGGCCGGACGCGCCGCCGTGCTCGCCGGCGGGCAGGCCGGTCATGGCGATCGCCGTCGCCGCCACCGACACCAGCCCGTGGCCCGCGCCGAAGAGCAGCACCGGCCCGAGGATCGTGGACACGTAGGTGCTGGCCGCCGAGATCTGCGTCAGCCACGCCATCCCGATGACGGTGAGCACGGACCCGGCAGCCATGACCTTCATCGGGCCGACGCGCGTCAGCAGCGACGGCACGGCCCTGTTCGCGGCGATCACGGTGAGCGTGGTGGGGAGGAAGGCCAGCCCGGTCTCCAGCGGGCCGTACCCGAGGACCCCCTGGACGTAGAGGGTGAGGAAGAACATCATGCCGCTCATCGCGGCGGTGAGGAGCAGCCGCATGACGCAGGCCCCCGCGCGGTTCCGGTCGCGCAGCAGCCCCAGCGACATGATCGGCTGCGGGGCCCGCGCCTCCACGGCGACGAACAGGGCCAGGAGGACCGCCGCCGCGGTGAGCGCGGCGGCGACCGGGCCGTCACTCCAGCCGGACTCGGCCGCGCGCACGACCCCGTAGACGAGGAGCGTCATCCCGGCGGTGGCGGTGAGCGCCCCGGCCGCGTCGAAGCGGCCCCTGATCCGCGGGGACTCGTGGAGGCACCATCGGGAGAGCGCCACCACGGCGGCCCCGACGGGGACGTTGACGAGGAACGTCCACCGCCACGTCCCCCACTCGATCAGCAGCCCGCCGGCGACCAGGCCGAGCAGCATGCCGACGCTGCCGGCGCTCGTGGTGACGGCGTAGGCCCGGTTCCTGGCGCGGTCGTCGGGGAACCCCGTCGAGATCAGCGCCAGGGAGGCGGGTCCGGCGAGTGCGGCCCCTGCTCCCTGCCCGGCCCGCGCGAGGAGGAGCAGTTCGGGGTTGACGGCCAGCCCGCCGAGGAGCGAGGCGGCGGTGAACAGCGCGGCCCCCGCGGTGAAGACCCGCCGGTGCCCGAGGATGTCGCCCGCTCGTCCGCCGAGCAGCAGGAGGCCGCTGAACACCAGCGTGTACGTGTTGACCACCCAGGAGAGCTGGGCCGCGGACGTGTCCAGGTCCCGCTGGATGCTGGGCAGGGCGACGTTGACGATCGTCAGGTCGAGCAGCAGCATCACCTGGCTCGCGGCGAGGAGGCCGAGCAGCAGAGCACCGCGAGTAGGTGCGTATGTCGGCATCGCCGGAAGCGTACCCCGGCTTTTTGATCAAGGAAACCCGTCCGAACGGCGCGCGTCGCACCCCTCGCCGGGCGGGCTCCCGGCCTCGCGGCGGGTGGTGGTCGAGGACGGCGCACCCGGGCTGCGCGGGTCCGATTGCGGTGGGTCTCGGCGGGGTTGGGGTGGGCTTTACCCGCCTCGGGGAAAAGGGGCGATGTGGGGGCATGGTTCACGCGCGAGATCGCGGACGCCGGGCGGCTCCGGCTGTTCTGCTTCCTCGTGGCGTTCATCCTGGCCTTCCTGTTCATCCGGTTCAGCGTGCGGATGATCCGGCGGCAGGTGCGGTGGTGGCCCGGGAACGTGACGCCCGGCGGGCAGCACATCCACCACGTCGTGTTCGGGCTCGTGTTCATGTGCGTCGGCGGCGTGGGCGGGCTGGCGGTGCAGGACGGCACGTCCGGACTGGCGGCGGCCGCCGCGGGCGTGTTCGGGGCGGGCACGGCGCTCGTCCTGGACGAGTTCGCGCTGGTGCTGCACCTCCAGGACGTCTACTGGAACGAGCAGGGCCGGTTGTCGGTCGAGGTCGTCTTCATCACGATCGCGCTGTGCGGCTTGATGCTGCTGGGCCTGCGGCCCCTGGGCGCGAACGACGCCGCCGGGGACGGGGTGTGGGGGATCGTGGGCGTCCTGCTGTTCAACCTGTGCGTCGCGGTGATCGCGCTGCTCAAGGGCAAGGTCTGGACGGGCGTCATCGGCCTGTTCATCGGCCTGGTCGCGATCATCGGGGCCGTCCGGCTGGCCCGGCCGGACTCGCCGTGGGCCCGGCGCCGCTACGCCGAGGGGTCCCGCAAGGAGCGGCGGGCGCGGATCCGGGAGCGCCGGTACCGGCTGCCCGTCCAGCGCTTCGGGGACTGGCTGAGCGACCTCATCGCGGGCCGCCCGTCCGCGAAGTAGCGGGCCGGGACACCTTGATCGAATTTTCTCGGCGGAGCGCGAACTCCGGCGGGGGGCCGGACGTCTGACTGTCCGGTGGCCGTGGACATCGGGGGACCACGGCCACCCTCCGAGACTCCCGTTGACGGCGCGGGGGCGGGCGGGCACCGTGAGGCGGGCGACCCGAGAGGAGCCCCCCATGGCGCCGTTGGACGGACTGCGCGTCCTCGACCTGACGATGTGGCGGCCCGGTCCCTACGCCACGCAGCTGCTCGCCCAGCTCGGCGCGGACGTGATCAAGGTGGAGCCGCCCGGCGGGGAGCCGATGCGGATGTTCCGCGACCACTTCGACGTCCTCAACCGGCACAAGCGCGGCATCGTGCTCGACCTGAAGTCCGCGGACGGGCTCGCCGCGCTCAGGGAGCTGGCCGGTGACGCCGAGGTCTTCGTCGAGGGGTTCCGTCCCGGCGTGGCCGAGCGGCTCGGCGTGGGCCACGGGACGCTGAGGGAGCTCAACCCGCGGCTCGTCTACTGCTCGATCTCCGGGTACGGGGCCGAGGGGCCGCTCGCGGACGTCCCCGGGCATGACATCAACTACCGCGCCTACGCGGCGGCGCTGCCGCCCGACGCGGTCTCCCCGGAGGCCGACGAGCTGCCCCTCGCGGACATGGCCGCCGCGACGATGGCCGCGTTCGCGATCACCGCCGCCTGCCTCAAGGCCCGCGCCACCGGGGTCGGCGACCGCATCGACCTCGGGATGGCGGACGTCCTCGCGCACTGGGTGGGCACCGTCCCGGCCGCGACGCGGCGATCGGGGGTCGGGCCGGTGCCCGGGTACGGCGTCTACCCCACGAAGGACGGCCAGAAGATCACCCTGGGGGTCGTGTCGGAGGAGCGGCTCTGGGCCGCGACCTGCCGCGCGCTCGGCATCGGCGAGCACGCCGGCGTCCCGTTCGCCGAGCGGCTCCAGCGGATCGGCGAGCTGGACGGCGCGGTCGCCGCCGCGGTCGCGGGGCTCACCCGGGCGGAGGCCATCGAGCGCCTCACGGAGGCGGGGGCTCCGGTGGCGCCGCTGCTGTCCCGCGCCGAGATGCTCGAACTCGATCACTTCCGGTCGCGCGGGGTCCAGGACGAGGGGCCGGTGCGGACGGCCGTCCATCCGCCCCTGGCGGGGGGAGCGGCCCCGGAGCTGGACGAGCACCGGGGCCAGATGTGGCGTCTCACGGAGTGATATACGGGTGGGATTGTCCGATCTGTTTGGCATGCTTGGTACGTGAACGCGCGCGCGATGAGTTCCGTCCTGATCGGCAGATCGGCCGAGCTGCGGCGGCTGCGGGACGCCCTGTCCGCCGCGCCGGGCGCCGTGCTCCTCGG
The DNA here is from genome assembly GCF_040492135.1 of Actinomadura sp. NPDC000600. Lineage (NCBI taxonomy): Bacteria > Bacillati > Actinomycetota > Actinomycetes > Streptosporangiales > Thermomonosporaceae > Actinomadura > Actinomadura sp. NPDC000600. The sequence continues at coordinate 16,402 of NZ_JBEUPD010000042.1, read as the reverse complement.
CGGTGACGCCGGGCTCGGCAAGACCCGCCTGATCAGGGAGTTCGCCCGGGAGGCCGACGCCAGGACGCTGGTCGGCGGCTGCCTGGAGCTCGGCTCCGACGGCCTGCCCTTCGCACCGTTCACCACCGTTCTGCGCGGGCTCGTCCGCGACATCGGCATCGACGGCGTCGCCGGGCTCGTCCCGCGCGGCGACACCGGCGCGCTCGCCCGGCTGCTGCCCGAGTTCGGCGAGCCGGAGAGCGACTCCGCGTCCGGCGAGGAGCGCGCCCGGCTGTTCGAGGTCGTGCTGGCGCTGCTGGAGCGGCTCGCCGAGCGCGGCCCCGTCGTGCTGGTCATCGAGGACGCCCACTGGGCCGACCGCTCCACCCGCGACCTGCTGGCCTTCCTGATCCGCAACCTCGGCACGGCGCCGCTGCTGATCGTCATGACGTACCGGTCGGACGAGCTGCACCGCACCCATCCGCTGCGCACGCTGCTCGCCGGGCTGGAGCGCCTCGAACGCGTCCGCCGGGTGGAGCTCGGCCGGCTGGCCCGCCCCGACGTCGCCGCGCTCGTCACCGAGCTGCTCGGCCAGACGCCGCCGCCCGGCCTCGTCGAGCGCATCGAGGCCCGCAGCGAGGGCAACCCGCTGTTCATCGAGGCGCTGCTCGACGACGACGGCACGCTGGCGTGCGAGCTGCCGGAGTCGCTGCGCGACCTGCTGCTGGCCGGCGTCCAGCGGCTCCCGGAGGAGACGCAGGAGGTGCTGCGCGACGCCAGCGGCGGCAGCACCCGCATCGAGCACGCCCTCCTGGCCGTCGTGTCCGGGCTCGACGACGCCGCGCTGACCCGCGTCCTGCGGCCCGCCGTCGCCGCGAACGTCCTGGTGGTGGACGGCGACGGCTACGCGTTCCGGCACGCCCTGATCCGCGAGGCCGTCCACGACGACCTGCTGCCGGGCGAGTACACGCGCCTCCACACCCGCTACGCCGAGGCCCTGGAGAAGGAGCCCGGGCTCGTCCCGGCCGGGCGGCTCTGGGTCGAGCTGAGCTACCACTGGACGCAGGCCCACGACAGCACGTGGGCGCTGGTCGCGTCCTGGCGCGCCGCGGGCGAGGCCCGCAAGGCGGTCGCCTACGCCGAGTGCCTGGCGATGCTCGAACGCGTCCTGCAGCTCTGGGACAAGGTCCCCGACGCGGCCGAGCGCATCGGCGCCGACCACATCACGGTCCTGGAGAGCGCGGCGAACGCCGCCGAGCGCGCCGGGGAGTACGACCGCGGCATCAAGCTCGTCACCGCCGCGCTGAAGGAGGTCGAGGCCGCCGACGGCGAGCGCGACACCGCCCGCTGGGCGGCGCTGCTCGAACAGCGCGGCCGCATGCGGTACCAGGTGGCGCGCCCGGGGTTCGTCGAAGACCTGCGCGCCGCCGTGGAGGCTCTGCCGGTCGAACCGCCGAGCATCCTGCGCGCCCGGGCGCTGTCCACGCTGGGCAACTACGTGCGCATCACCACCTCCATGGACGAGGCCCGCGAATCTGCACTGGAGTCGCTGGCCATCGCGCGCGCCCTCGGCGACCCCGTCGCGGAGAGCGAGGCGCTGATCACGTTGTTCTGCGCCCACACCGACTACGAGGACGAGGGACGCCTCACCGTGATCAGGGAGACCGCCGAGCGCAGCGGGGACTTCCAGGTGCTGCTCCGCTACTACGTGATCCAGTCGCACTTCCTGGAGGGCGTCGGACGGCACGAGGAGGCCGCCGCCATCGCCGGGCGCGGCACGGAACTGGCCCGCGAGCACGGCGTGGCCCGCACCCAGGGAACGTTCCTGTCCATCAACCAGGCGGAGCCGCTGGTCTCACTCGGCCGGTGGGACGAGGCCATGGCCGTCATGAACCACGCCATGGAGCAGGACCCGGCCATCACGACGCGCACCTCGCTGCTCGTCCTGTCCGGCTGGGTGGCACTGGTGCGCGGCGACCTCGCGACGGCCAAGGAGCGGCTCGCGCAGTCGCGCGAGATCATGAAGCTCAGGCTGAAGTGGCGCAAGACGCAGGACTACTTCAGCACCCTCTGGCTGGACGCGAGCATCGCGCTAGCCGAGGGGCGCGCCGAGGCCGCGCTGGACACGCTGGATCCCGTCCTCGAACTCGTCGGCCTGCCCGACGACGCCCGCTACGCGTGGCCGGCGCTCGTCGTCGGGGCGGCGGCCTGCGGCGAACTCGGCGACGCCGCCGAGGACCGCCTGCGCCGGCTCGAGAAGCGCGCCGCCGGCCTCGGGGCGAGCGGTCCGCTCCAGCACGCGCACTGCCGCACGTTCGCCGCCGAGCTGGCCCGGGCGCGGGGCATCCTCGACCGGGCCGCCTGGGAGGAGGCCGCCGCGGCGTGGGAGGCGCTCGCCAACCCGTACTACCGGGCGCGGGCCCTGTCCCGCGCGGCGGAGGCCGCGCTCGCGGCCGGCGACCACGAGGCCGCCACGGCGGCGCTGCAGACCGCCGCCGAACTCGCGGACGGGCTGGGCGCCCGGCCGCTCGCGGAGGGGATCGCCGACCTGCGGCGCCGCACCCGGATGCCGCGCCGCGGCGACGCCTCGGCGCCGCTCGGGCTGACGCCCCGCGAGTTCGAGGTGCTGCGCCTGGTCGCCGAGGGCCGCAGCAACCGCGACATCGCCGAGGAGCTGTTCATCTCGGTGAAGACGGCCAGCGTCCACGTGTCGAACATCCTCGGCAAGCTGGAGGTGGCGAGCCGCGGCGAGGCCGCCGCGACCGCGCATCGGCTGGCCCTGTTCGCCACCCCGAAGGTCGGCGCCTGAGCCGCGCGCTCGGCTGATTCACGGTGGGGAACCTCCCCTCCCGGATTCCCCACCGCGAACCGTCGGACCACACGGGAATTTCGTGGCTGGCCCTTCGGGGCCGCGGCCCGCGGAAGCAGGCGGTGCTTCTCCGCCCGGAGAGGCGGACCGGGACCCCGTCCGGCCACTGCACAGTCTTGCGGTCCAGGGCCTGGAGGGGGAGTGAGACATACCGTGTCCGCGCCAGGAAAATAACGACGGGGACGGGTCGGCCTTCGTGAGCCGTCCCCGTCCCCGTGCGCGCGAGGCGCGGAGCGCTAGCGCGGGACCCGCGCGACGCAGAAGACCGTCTGCCCGAACGGAGGCTTGACGAAGCGCTCGATCGTGCGGGTGAGCGGTACGACCGTCCGGTCGTAGATCTTGACGAGCTTCGGGTCGGGGTAGCCGGCGCCGCCGCGGCGGACCGCGAACCACCAGGCGATCCCGCCCAGGAAGTTGATCGGCTTGAGCACCTCGGGGACCAGCCCGGCCTCGCGGACCGACGCCTCCAGCGTCGCCGGCGTGTACCGGGTGACGTGCCCGACCTTGCGGTCGAAGTCGCCGTAGAGCTGCATGTAGCCGGGCACCCAGATGACGATGCGGCCGCCGGGCTCGGTCACGGCGGCGAGGTCGCGCAGCGCCTGGACGTCGTCCTTGATGTGCTCCAGGACGTTCATCATCACGACGGTGTCGACCTTGCGCCGGATCTTGATGTCGGCGGGCAGCGCCAGGTCGATGACCTCGACGTCGTCGTTGCCCTCGTGGCGCTTGCGCAGCTCGCCGACGCAGTAGGGGTCGTTGTCGCTGACGACGAGGTAGTCGAGGCGCCCGGCGAACTGCTCGGAGAAGTGCCCGAGGCCGGAGCCGACCTCCAGCATGGAGCGGCCGACGTGCGGGGCGACGGTCTCGTACTCGTACTGGCGGTAGTTGCGGGCCTCGTCCCCGCCCAGATGGTTCTCCAGCGCGCCCTCACCGGCGGCGGGCTGGACGACGTCCCCGTCAGGGGCGGGCCCGGCGGCCGGCCCGGCCTTCTTCGGGCCGCTGCCGACGAGGTTGAGGAGGGTGCCTGCGATGGACTTCTTCTGACCGGATGGCTGCATTACTTCCCGCTCGCTGGGTGCGTTGGCGTTCGGCTTCTCGTTCGCGGGACCGTTCCCCTGTCCTCCCGGGACGGTTCGATCTCTGGCGCGAAGGTCGGGTCAGTCTATCCCCGCCCCGATGCCGGACGCCCCCGCGACGGCGGGACGCCCTCCCGCGACCCGCCCGCCGGGTCAGCCGATGGTCCGGTGCACGTCCTCCTCACCGCTCGGGCCGGGCTCGGACGGCGCGATCCACGGCCCCGGGATGGACGGGTCGAGGACGCCTTCCTCCACCCAGGCGAAGTGGCCGGCGAGGACGGCCCGCGCCAGCTTCACGTCCATCGCGTCGGTGTTGCGCCACAGCCCGTCGAACAGCTCCTCGACGCGGACGCGCGACTGCCGGCAGAACGCGTCGGCGAGCAGCAGGGCGGACTTCCCGGGCGCCGTCGCGGCCCCCGTGCCGTTCGCGCCCGTACTGGCGAGCGGCCCTTCCTCGGAAGCGTCGGCGTGGGCGCGGACGCAGACGGCGCTCATGGCGAACAGCTCGGCGCCGATGTCGACCATCCGGCCGAGGAACCCCTGCCGGTACTCCAGGCCGCCCTGCCAGCGCCCGGCCGCGTAGAAGATCGAGCGGGCCAGCTTGCGGGACGCCCGCTCCACGTACCGCAGGTGCCGGGCCAGCGGGCCGAACTCCGCGTAGGCGTTCGGGCGGTGCCCGGCGCCGGTGACGAGCGTCGGCAGCCAGCGCGCGTAGAACCCGCCCGCCTTCGCCGCGGCCCGCGCCTTCGCCCCGGTGGAGGCGTCCGGGTCGATGATGTCCCCGGCCACCGACAGGTGCGCGTCGACGGCCTCGCGGGCGATCAGCAGATGCATGATCTCGCTGGAGCCCTCGAAGATCCGGTTGATGCGCAGGTCGCGGAGCAGCTGCTCGGCGGGCACCCCGCGCTCGCCGCGCGCCGCGAGCGACTCGGCCGTCTCGTAGCCGCGGCCGCCCCGCAGCTGCACCAGCTCGTCGGCCACGCGGCACGCCATCTCCGACGACCACAGCTTGGCGAGGGCCGCCTCGATCCGTATGTCGTTGCGCTCGTCGTCGGCGAGCTGGCCGGACAGGTCGAGCACCGCCTCCATCGCGTAGGCGGTCGCCGCGATGAACGCGATCTTGGTGGCGACGGCCTCGTGCTCGCCGACCGGCCGGCCCCACTGCACCCGCTCCTTCGACCACTGCCGGGCGATACCGGCGGCCCACTTGCCGCTCGCCGCGCAGATCGCGGGCAGCGACAGCCGGCCGGTGTTGAGCGTGGTCAGCGCGACCTTCAGGCCGGCGCCCTCCGTGCCGATCAGGTTCGCCTTCGGGACCCGCACGTCGTGGAACCGGGTGACGCCGTTCTCGATGCCGCGCAGCCCCATGAACGCGTTGCGGTTCTCGACGGTGATGCCGGGGGCGGACATGTCCACGATGAACGCCGAGATGCCGCCGCGGTGCCCCTCCGACTTCGGGACGCGCGCCATCACCACGACGAGGTCGGCCACGACGCCGTTGGTCGTCCACAGCTTGACGCCGTTGAGGACGTAGTCGTCCCCGTCCGGCACGGCGGTGGCGCGCAGCCGCGCCGGGTCGGACCCGACGTCGGGCTCGGTGAGCAGGAACGCGCTGACCTCCCTGGCGCAGCGCGGCAGCCACGCGTCCTTCTGCTCCCGCGTGCCGAACATCTTGACCGGCTGCGGGACGCCGATCGACTGGTGCGCCGACAGCAGCGCGCCGAGCGCCGGGCTGACCGACCCGACGAGCATCAGCGCGCGGCCGTAGTAGAGCTGGCTGAGCCCGAGCCCGCCGTACTTCTCCGGGATCTTCATGCCGAGCGCGCCGAGGTCGCGCAGGCCCCGCACGACCTCGTCCGGGATGCGCGCCTCCCGCTCGATCCGCGCCGGGTCGACCTCGGCGGCGCAGAACTCCGCGAGCCGGGCGAGGAACTCCTCGCCCTTCGTCCGCTGGTCCCCGGACGGGCGCGGATGCGGGTGGATCAGATCGAGGCGGAGGCCGCCGAGGAACAGCTGCCTGCCGAAGCTCGGCAGCCGCCATTCGGTCTCGCGTGCCTCCTCGGCCACCTTGCGGGCCGTCCGCTCGTCGACGTGCTCTTGGGTTCGCTGGCTCATGGGGTCGGGATTTCCCGTGACCGGGGTGGGAAACCCGCCCCCGCCCGCGACGGGGAGGCAATTAGAGGTGATTCGGTCGGAGATGCAACCTTTTGTGGGGGACGGCGCATCAGGAGGATGTGGAGCAGTCGAGCAGCGCGCGGACGGCGAGCCGTGACGAGGAGTTCACCGCCTACGTGACGGCGCGGATGACGTGGTTACGGCGGGTCGCGTACCTGCTGTGCCAGGACTGGCACCGGGCGGACGACCTCGTCCAGTCCGCGATCACGCGGCTGTACCTGCACTGGCGGAAGGCGTCGGCGGCCGAGAACGTCGACGGGTACGCGCGGACGGTGCTGGTCAGGGTGTTCCTCGCCGAGCAGCGGGGCGGGTGGCGGCAGCGGGTCCGGATCGTCGAGCGGATGCCGGAGGAGGCCGCCGAGTCCGCCGACCACGCGGGCCGGATCGACCTGCGGGCGGCGCTGGCGGCCCTGCCGCCGAGGCAGCGGGCCGCCGTGGTGCTGCGGTTCTACTGCGACCTGTCGATCGAGCAGGCCGCCGACGTCCTGGACTGCTCGGCCGGGACGGTGAAGAGCCAGACCGCGCGGGGGCTGGACGCGCTGCGGCGCGCGCTGGAGCCGGCACGGGATCTCGCGGAAGGGGAGAAGCTGGCATGAACGACCTCAAGGAGAGGCTGGAGCGCCTCGCCGACGCCCCCGCCCCCGTCTCGGCCGTGGACGTCGCGGCGGCGGTGGCGCGGGCGCGGCGGATCCGGCGGACGAGGCGGGCCGCCGTCGCGGCCGTCGCCGCGGGGGTCGCGGCGGGCGTTGCCGGGATCACGGTGCTCCCCTCGTCCTCGGCGGAGCGTCCGAGCGCGGTGGCCGGGCCGGCCAGGTTTCCGAGCCCGCTGATCGAGAAGGCCGCGTTCGGGTGGCTGCCCCCCGGCTACGCGCGGACGCGGGTGGCGCAGGACGCCCAGCGGGGGACGGTGTTCACGGTGTCGGCCGGGCGCGGGCCGGGCAGCACGGCCATCGAGGTGAGCGTGGGCCCGCCCGGGGTCTCGCCGGGCGTGCCGCTGCTGCCGGGAGGCGGGAAGGGGCACCTGACGAAGGCCGCGCCGGTCGGCGGGCGGCCCGCCTACTGGTCGATCAAGCCTGGCGGGCCGGGGTCGGACCAGGTGCCGGCCGAGTTCCGGTGGGAGTACCGGCCGAAGAGCTGGGCCGTGCTGACGGTCAACGACCGCGCCGTCGCCGACCCGGTGACCGTCCAGCGCATCGCGGCGGGGGTGAGGTTCGGCGGCGACCGCCCGGCGGCGTTCCCCGTGCGCGTCACCGGGCTCCCGGACGGGCTCAGGGCCACGAGGACCTGGGTCGCCGCCCCCGCGGAGGTCATGATCTCGCTCGCCGTCCCCGGACGGGACGGCGACCTGCTCATCTCGCTGCAGCCGGCCGCTGCGCGGAGGGGCGGGGTGTTCCAGCCCAACACCACCGTCGACGGGCATCCGGCGTTCGACACGCGGCTGCCGCACACCGGGCCGAACCCCGGGCCGAATGTCGGACTGGTGCCCCCGGCGAAGTCGCAGATCCTCAGGGTCTACGGAGTGCGCGGCTTCGACATCGAGATCAACGCGACCGGGGAGCCGCTGCGCCGCCTCCAGGCCGGAGGCGGGGTGACCGGCCTGTACCGCCGGACGACGCCCCTCGGCACCGACCCCGCGCGGTGGACGACGGAGCCGCTCCGCTGAGGTCCGTTTTGTGCCTGGGGCGTAGTTCGGCGATGCTTGGGGAGTGTCAACGGAGACTCTGAACAGCGCCGCCGAGCTGCGCGCCTTCCTGCACGGCCTCCCCGGCGTGGACCGGGTCGGCGCCGAGGAGCGGGCGGCGCGGCTCGCCACCCGGTCGATCAAGACGTCGGCGAAGGCCGCGGCGATCGACCTGGCGATCTCGATGGTGGACCTGACCACGCTGGAAGGCGCGGACACGGCGGGGAAGGTGCGGGCGCTGTGCGCCAAGGCCGCGCACCCCGACCCGGCGGACGCCTCGGTGCCGAAGGTGGCCGCCGTCTGCGTGTACCCCGACATGGTCGAGACCGCGGTCCGGGCCCTCGACGGGACGGGGATCGGCGTCGCCAGCGTGGCGACGGCCTTCCCGTCCGGGCGGGCGCCGATGGAGGCCAAGCTCGCCGACACCCGGGCCGCGGTGGCGGCGGGGGCGGCCGAGATCGACATGGTGATCGACCGGGGCGCGTTCCTGTCCGGCGACTACACCAAGGTGTCCGACGAGATCGTCGCGGTCAAGGACGCGTGCGGGCCCGCGCACCTGAAGGTGATCCTGGAGACCGGCGAGCTCGCCACCTACGACAACGTGCGGCGGGCCTCCTGGCTCGCGATGCGCGCCGGGGCCGACTTCATCAAGACCTCGACCGGGAAGGTGTCGCCCGCGGCGACGCTGCCGGTCACCCTGGTCATGCTGGAGGCCGTCCGCGACTACCGGGCCGCCACCGGGCGGCAGGTCGGGGTCAAGCCCGCGGGCGGGATCCGCACCACCAAGGACGCGATCAAGTACCTGGTGCTGGTGAACGAGACCGCCGGCCCCGACTGGCTGACGCCCGAGTGGTTCCGGCTGGGGGCCTCCTCGGTGCTGAACGACCTGCTGATGCAGCGCCGCAAGCTCGCCACCGGGGTGTACTCCGGTCCCGACTACTTCACGCTGGACTGATCATGGTTTTCGAGTACGCGCCGGCACCCGAGTCCCGGTCCGTCGTCGACATCCGCGGCTCCTACGGGCTGTTCGTCAACGGCGAGTTCACCGACGGGCACGGCGAGCCGTTCAAGTCGATCAACCCGGCCGACGAGAGCGTCCTGGCCGACATCGCGTGCGCGGACGAGGCGGACGTCGACCGCGCCGTGCGGGCCGCCCGCACCGCCTACGACAAGGTCTGGGGCCCGATGCCCGGGACCGAGCGGGCCAAGTACCTGTACCGGATCGCGCGAATCATTCAGGAGCGGGCGCGGGAACTGGCCGTCCTGGAGTCGATCGACAACGGCAAGCCGATCCGCGAGTCGCGGGACGTGGACGTCCCGCTGGTCGCGGCGTGGTTCTTCTACTACGCGGGCTGGGCCGACAAGCTGCGCCACGCCGGCTTCGGGCCCGACCCCCGCCCCCTCGGGGTGGCCGGGCAGGTCATCCCGTGGAACTTCCCGCTGCTGATGCTGGCCTGGAAGGTCGCCCCCGCGCTGGCGTGCGGCAACACCGTCGTCCTCAAGCCGGCCGAGACCACGCCGCTGACGGCGCTGCTGTTCGCCGACATCTGCCGCCAGGCCGAGCTGCCGCCCGGCGTCGTCAACATCGTCACCGGCGCCGGCGAGACCGGCGCGGCCCTGGTGTCGCACCCGGGCATCGACAAGGTCGCCTTCACCGGCTCCACCGACGTCGGCCGCCAGATCGCCCGCACCCTCGCCGGGACCGGCAGGAGGCTGACGCTGGAGCTCGGCGGCAAGGCCGCCAACATCGTCTACGAGGACGCCGCGCTCGACCAGGCCGTCGAGGGCATCGTCAACGGCATCTTCTTCAACCAGGGCCACGTGTGCTGCGCCGGGTCGCGGCTGCTGGTGCAGGAGTCGGTCGCCGAGGAGGTCCTGGAGCGGCTCAAGGCGCGGATGGCGACGCTGCGGGTCGGCGACCCCCTCGACAAGAACACCGACATCGGCGCGATCAACTCCGCCGCGCAGCTGGCGCGGATCCGGGAGCTGTCGGACGCCGGCGAGGCCGAGGGCGCCGAGCGCTGGTCGCCGCCCTGCGAGCTGCCGTCCCAGGGGTTCTGGTTCGCCCCCACCCTGTTCACCGGGGTGGCGCAGTCGCACCGGATCGCCCGCGAGGAGATCTTCGGGCCCGTCCTTTCCGTGCTGACGTTCCGCACGCCGGAGGAGGCCGTCACCAAGGCCAACAACACCCCGTACGGGCTGTCGGCGGGCATCTGGACCGAGAAGGGGTCGCAGATCCTGTGGACGGCGCAGCGGCTCCGCGCCGGGGTCGTGTGGGCCAACACCTTCAACAAGTTCGACCCGGCCTCCCCGTTCGGCGGCTACAAGGAATCGGGGTTCGGCCGCGAGGGCGGACGCCACGGACTGGAGGCCTACCTCAATGCCTGACCGTCTCGCCGTCCGCAAGACCTACAAGCTGTACATCGGGGGCGCGTTCCCCCGGTCCGAATCCGGCAGGTCCTACCCCGTGACCGACTCCAAGGGCCGCTTCCTCGCCAACGCCTCCCAGGCGTCCCGCAAGGACGCCCGCGACGCCGTGGTCGCCGCCCGCAAGGCCTTCCCCGGCTGGTCCGGGCGGACCGCCTACAACCGCGGCCAGATCCTCTACCGGATCGCCGAGATGCTGGAGGGCCGCCGCGACCAGTTCGTGGACGAGCTGCGCCAGGCCGGCGCGTCCAAGGGCGCCGCCGGGACCGAGGTGGACGCCGCCGTCGACCGGTGGGTCTGGTACGCGGGCTGGGCCGACAAGCTGAGCGCCGTCGCCGGGGCCGCCAACCCCGTGTCGGGGCCGTTCTTCAACTTCTCCACGCCCGAGCCCACCGGCGTCGTCGCCGTCGTCGCGCCCGACTCGCCGCTGCTGGGCCTGGTCTCCGTCCTGGCCCCGGTCATCGTGTCCGGCAACACGGCCGTGGTGGTCGCCTCCGAGCCGGCGCCGCTGCCGTCGATCACCCTGGCGGAGGTGCTGGCCACCTCCGACCTGCCGGGCGGTGTCGTCAACCTCCTCACGGGCCGGCGCACCGAGATCGCGCCCTGGCTGGCGACCCACATGGACGTCAACGCCATAGACCTGGCCGGCGCGCCGCCCGAGCACGTCCAGGAACTGGAAGAGAAGGCGGCCGAGAACCTCAAGAGGGTCCTGCGCCCCGCGGACGAGGACTGGACGGGCGAGCCGGGAACCGCGCGGATGACCGCTTTCCTGGAGACCAAGACGGTCTGGCATCCGGTGGGCGTCTGAGCTGAAATGACGCTGCGTGTGTAGAGGGTCACGAAGTGTGGAATAGATCTCCCCGTAACTGATCACAGTGGGGGGAGATCAGTGCCTACCAAGACCGCATCGCGTACGGCGAGCCGAGGGACGGCCGCGCGTACGAAGAGCACATCAGCGACCAAGTCCACCGCCGCCAAGAAACCGGCGGCCAAGCGGACCTCGGCGGCGAAGTCGCCGTCGAGGTCCACGACCGGCCGCACGACGAGCCGCACGGCCGCGACCAGGAGCAGCACGGCGAGGAAGCCGGCCGCGTCCACCCGGTCGTCGGCGTCGTCGTCGGCCGCCGCGACCCGCGTCACCAAGGCCGCGAGCCAGGCCAAGACCGCCGCGACGCAGATGAAGTCGGTGGCGACCAAGGCCTCCTCGTCGGCCAAGGCGATGACGGCGATGACCAAGGCGATGACCAGCGCCACCAAGGCCATGTCCGACGCCGCCAAGGCGATGGACGCCGCGGCCAAGGTCATCACCACCACCGCCAAGTCGACCGGGACCCGCGCCACGACGGCGCGGAAGACCGCGGCGAGCAAGAACGGCGCCGGCCGGACCACGGCCCGCAAGTCCACCTCGGCGGCGTCCGGCCGCTCCAGGACGACGGCGTCCGCCCGTACGGGTACGAAGACGTCCACGGCGCGCAAGCCCACGTCGAAGGCGACCACGTCCCGGACGGCGGGCACGTCCAAGACGGCGAGCGCGGCGAAGACCTCGGGAGCGTCGAAGACATCGGCGACGGCGAAGAAGACGGCCGCGCCCAAGTCCCGGACGAGCGCCGCGCCCAAGTCCCGGACGAGCGCCGCGCGCAAGTCGACGTCGTCGCGGACGACCGCGAGCACCAGGTCGGGCACCGCGAAGGGGGCGGCCAAATCGGGGACCTCCAAGTCCCCGGCCGCCCGCAAGACTCCCGCGCGGTCGAGCGCCGCACGGACCGCACCGCCTGCGGCGCCCGTCGTGGAGCCGAAGACCGATCCGCTCCAGCACTCGACGCGGACGGACGGCGGCTTCCTGAGCGGGCTCACCGACTACGGCCGCGAGCGCTGAGAACCGTGGACGAGAAGGACATCCTGGCCCGCGTCGACCAGTACGTGGGGGAGGAGCGGCGGCTCCGCGAACGGTACCAGCGGGGCGAACTGGACCGGGAGGAGGAGCACCGGCGGCTGGAGCGGCTGGAGGTCGCGCTCGACCAGTGCTGGGACCTGCTGCGCCGCCGCCGGGCCCGACTGGAGGCCGGCGAGGACCCCGGCGGCGCCGAGGTCCGGCCGCCGGACGAGGTCGAAGGCTACCTGCAGTGACGCCGCCTCGATCGAGGCGGCCGCTGCGGTTCGGCCTGTCCCTCGCCCCGGACTCCGCCGCCCCGCTGGTCCGCACCGCGCAGGAGGCGGACCGGTACGGGCTCGACCTGCTCGGCGTCCGCGACGAGCCGTACCGGCGCGACACCGCCGACGCGCTCACGCTGATGGCGGCCGTGCTGGCCGGCACGTCCCGGATCCGGGTCCTGCCGGCGGTGGCATGCCTGCCGCTGCGGTCGCCCGCCGCGCTGGCGAAGGCGATCGCGACGATGGACCGGCTCAGCGGCGGCCGCGCCGAGCTCGGACTCGGCACGGGGATGTCGCCGAACGGCATCGAGGCGTACGGGGGCCCGCGCCTGGACGGGAAGGCGTCGCGCAGGGCACTGGAGGAGGCCGTGCAGCTCATCCGGCTGCACTGGAGCGACCAGAACGGGCTGCGGTTCGCGGGCGAGCACTACCGGTTCGCGGCGGCGCAGGCGGGCCCGGCGCCCGCGCACCAGATCGGCATCTGGCTCGGCGTCACCGGTCCGCGCGGCATCGACCTCGCCGGACGGGTCGCCGACGGCTGGATCGCGCCGTCCTCGCTCGTCCCGCCGAAGCGGCTCGCCGACGGGCAGCGCCGCCTCAACGACGCCGCGCGGCGGGCGGGGCGCCGGCCCGCCGAGATCCGCCGCGTCTACGTCCTCGAAGGGAGCCTCGACGGGCGGGAGTCGCGGGGCTTCCTGCACGGCCCGCCGCGCCAGTGGGTGTACGAGCTGACCGAGCTGGCCGTCGGCCACGGCGTCGACTCGTTCCTGTACGGCGGCGGCCCCGAGCAGCTTCCGGTGTTCGCCCTGGAGATCGTTCCGGCCGTCCGGGAGCAGGTCGCCCGCGAACGGGCCGCGTCCGCCCAGGGAGAGGCCGCCCCGCAGGCCCCGGCACGAGCCGGCCAGCCCTCACCGCACGGCACGCGCGTGCCGTGACGCACGGGCCGGTGACGTGCCGGGCCGGGGACAGGCGGACTGCGGGGACGCGGGCCCGCGGGTCGCCGCCCGGGGCCCGCTCCCTTACATGCGCTCCGGGGTCGGGACGCCGAGGAGGCCGAGGCCGGTGACGAGCGTGCGCAGGGTCGCCGCGCAGAGCGCGAGCCGCGACGCCTTCGTCTCCTCGTCGGGGGCCTTCAGCACCGGGCAGTTCTCGTGGAACGTCGTGTAGACGTCCGCGACCGAGTAGACGTAGCTCGCCAGCCGGTGCGGCTCGGCGGTCTCGCCCGCCTGCTTGAGCACGGCGCCGAACCCGAGCAGCTCCAGCGCCAGCGCCCGCTCGGCCGGGTGGGTGAGCACGATCGGGCCGGTCGCCTCCTCGGGGGCGAGGCCGCCCTTCCGGAAGATCGACCGGATCCGCGCCACCGCGTACTGCAGGTACGGGCCGGTCTTGCCGTTGAACGAGATCATCCGGTCGAAGTCGAAGACGTACTCGCTGTCGCGCGCCACCGACAGGTCGGCGTACTTGACCGCGCCCATGCCGACAGCCTGAACGATCTCGGCCCGGGTCGCCTCGTCGAACGACGCGTCATGCTGGATCTCGTCGTACACGGCGCCGGCCCGCTCGACCGCCTCGTCCAGCAGTTCCGAGAGCTTGACGGTGCCGCCGGCCCGGGTCCGCAGGATCTTGCCGTCGGTGCCGAGGACATTGCCGATCTGCGCGTGCTCGGCCTTCACCTCGTCGTTCAGCCAGCCCGCCATCCGCGCGACGGCGAACACCATCTGGAAGTGCAGTGACTGCGGCGCGCCCACCACGTAGACCATCCGGTCGACGTGCTCGGTGTCGACCCGGTACCGGATCGTGGCGAGGTCGGTGGTGGAGTAGTTGTAGCCGCCGTCGCTCTTCCGGATGATCACGGGGAGGGGTTCGCCCTCGCGGCCGGTGAACCCGGGCGGGAACGCGCACAGCGCGCCGTCGCTGATGACCGCGATGCCCTTCTCCTCCAGCTCCTGGGCGGTCGGGGCCAGCAGGTCGTTGTAGTAGCTCTCGCCCTTGATGTCGTCGTCGGTGAGGGTGACGCCCAGCCGCCCGTAGACGGCGTTGAAGTACCGCTTCGACACCTCGACGAGGACGTTCCAGAGCCGCAGCGTCTCGGCGTCGCCCGCCTGGAGGGCGACGACCCGCCGCCGGGACCGGTCGGCGAACGCCTCGTCGCCGTCGAACTTCTCCCGCGCAGCCTGGTAGAACGCGGTCAGGTCGCTGACGGAGGAGTCGTCACGGGCGGCGGCGTCCTCGCCGAGGTCGAGCAGGTGCTCGATCAGCATGCCGAACGGGGTGCCCCAGTCGCCGACGTGGTTGTCCCGGACGACCTCGTGCCCGAGGAACGCCAGGATCCGCGCGATCGCGTCGCCGACGATCGTGGTCCGCAGGTGCCCGACGTGCATCTCCTTCGCCACGTTCGGGGAGGAGTACTCGACGACGACCTTCTGCGGCTTGTCGGCGAGGGGGACGGCGAGCCGCTCGTCCTCCAGGGCCCGCTGCGCCTCGCCGGCGATCCAGGCGTCGCTGAGCGTCAGGTTGATGAATCCGGGGCCGCTGACCTGCACGTCCGACACGACACCGGCGGTGTCGAGGTTCGCCGTGATCTCGTCGGCCACGTCTCGCGGCTTGCGGCCCAGCTTCTTGGCCAGCGGCAGTGCCACGTTGGCCTGAAGGTCGGCGAACTGCGACGGCCGGATGACCGGGTCGGTGTCCGCGTACGACGGTCCGAAGGCGGCGCTCAGCGCGGCCTGGACCCGGGCGGCGAGTACGAGTTGCGGATCGGGCATGTTCCAAGGTTATCGGCGACGTACCGGCGCCCGGAAACGGTTTCGCGCGAGGCTACGGCGCGGCGGGCGGCTCTTTGCGGTCGGGGACGGTGTCCGCGGCGGGGGAGGGCACCTCCGGGACCTTCTCTGCGGGCCTCTCGGACGGCCTCTCGGACGGCCTGGCCGACGGCGTTTCCGGGGGCCTGTCGGCGTCGCGCTCGCCGTGCGTCCAGCGCCCGAACCGGGACGTGCGGGTCGCCGCGACCTGCTCGCGGATCCGCTCGACGATCCGTCCGGCGGCCAGCCGGTGCGCGAGGTCGCAGGCCGAGGTGATCGCGCGGGCGCGGGAGGCGCCGTGCGCGATCACGACCGTCCCGTTCAGGCCGAGCAGGACGCCGCCGCCGTAGGTGTCGGGGTCGAGGCGGTCGCGCAGCTCCTGGAGGCGGCGCCGCTGGAGCAGCGCGCCCATCCGCGCGGCCGCGGTGGACGTCATCGCCTCGCGGATCTCCGCGAACGCGGTGGCGACCGTGCCCTCCACGGTCTTGAGCGCGACGTTGCCGGTGAACCCGTCGGCGACGATGACGTCCACGCGCCCGCTCAGCAGGTCGTGGCCCTCCACGTTCCCGGCGAACTCGATGCCGTGGCTGCCGCTCGCGAGCAGCTCGTGCGCCCGCTTTGTGAGCTTGTTGCCCTTGCCGGCCTCGGCGCCGATGTTGAGCAGGCCCACGGTCGGGCGGTCGAGCCCGAGCAGGATCTGCGCGTACGCGGTGCCGAGCGCGGCGAACTGGACGAGGCCCTCGGGCTTCACGTCGGCGGTGGCGCCCGCGTCCAGCAGGATCGTGGGGCGCGGACGCGTCGGCAGCGCCACCGCGATCGCCGGCCGCATCACGCCCTGCTGGCCCTTGAGCCGCAGCCGCGAGGTCGCCACCACCCCGGCGGTGCTGCCCGCCGAGACCAGCGCCGACGCCCGGCCCTGCTTGATCAGATGGCAGGCGATCGCGATCGACGAGCGGGGCTTGCGCCAGCTCGCGAGCGCGCCCTCGCCCATGTCCAGGGCCTCGTCGGCGTGCACGATGGGGATCGTGCCGAGGACGCCGTGCAGGTCCAGCTCCCGCCGGATCCGCGGCGCCCGCCCGACCAGCACCAGCCGGACGCCGTGCTCGCGGACCGCGGTCACCGCCCCCTCGATGATCTCCTCGGGGGCGTGGTCGCCGCCCATCGTGTCGACCGCGATCGGCAGCGGGCGCACCGTCGCCGGGCGGCGCGGCGCCGGGCGGGGCGACGGGTTCCGGGGCGGCGC
>NZ_JBEUPD010000041.1:0-69426 GCF_040492135.1 Actinomadura sp. NPDC000600 | reverse complement strand
CGACATCGGCCCGCACCTCGACGGCTCCCTTGAGGTTGGCGGCCCGTTCCTTGGCGGACAGCCCCGCCTGGTCGGCGACACGCCCCCGCTGACGCAGGGCGTCCAGCGCGGTCACGGGGACCCCGTCCGCGCGAAGCCGCCGGACCGCGACGTCGACCGCACCCCGTAACGGATCGTGGCCGCGCCGCCGCACGGCTCGTCGCCCCGACGGCACCCACACCACCACCGGCGGCGGATCGGGCCCGGAAGGCAGGGCGGCATGGACGGCGGTCGCCAGGGCTTCCCCCAGGGGGACGGCGAGCGCCGCACGTCCGCGCTCCTTGTAGGCGGCCAGGATCGTCCGGAGCGGCCCCTCGTAGGCGGCCACCGTCCACGGAGGGGGCAGGCCGGCGGGCGCTTGCCCGGCAGGCCGTGCGGCCGCCCGCAGGGGCCGTGCGCAGGCGTCACAGAGCAGCACCGGATGCTGCCCGCACCCTGCGCAGTGCTGGGGAAGCAGCAGGTCGATCAGATCGGCGAGAACGCTCATGCCCCCGACGATGCCGAGCCCGCCCGACCACCGCCCCGCCGTTCACAAACTGTGGATAACTCTCGGCGACCCCGCTGTGACAGAGATCGGCGGCGACGGCCGACCGCACCTCCGGCCCGCCGCGCCCCTCCCTGCCAGAGCCCTCAGCCCGCCAGGAGGTGCCCTCAGCCGGGGTAGGAGGGGTCCTTGGCGGGGGTTGGGCACATCCAGGCGCTGTAGGAGTTGCTCGGGGAGCGCTGGCGGCAGACCTGGTCCTTGCCGGACGAGCGGGTGCCGATGAGGATCGGGGCCCCGGGGGCGGCGGCGATCGTGCGGGGCTCGCCGAGCGAGCCGACGCCCAGCGACGTGATGGCGCTGCCGCTGATCGGCATCAGGAACGGAAGCGTCTGCGAGTCGCGCTTGGCGCGGCCCAGGACGGCGAGGGTGCCGTAGTCGCGCCAGGCGAGGTCGACGGCGTCCTGGAGTTCGGAGCTGACGGGCAGGAACGAGCCGACGTCCAAGGCGCCGTCGGGAGCCCGGACGATGCGCCCCAACTGGACCTGCGGACGGCCGTCGATGCGGGCGATCACGGCCGCGCGGACGCCGTCGCGGGCGACGCGGAAGGCGAGGACCTCGCGGCCGCCCAGGCCCCAGTGGGCGGCCCGGACGGGCGGCTGCCCGCGCCTGCGCACCCACAGCGAGGACTCGTTCTTCTTCGTCTCCACGATCCACAGGGCGCCGTCGTGGCTCCACGTCGGCGGGGTGAAGTGGGCGCCGGGGCGCGCGGTCAGCAGAAGCCGGGGCACGGGCTGGCCGGTGACGGGGCCGGCGACCAGGACCTGGCTCTGGTCGGCGCTCAGGCCGGCGAACTCCTGGTGGTCGGGGGCCACCGCGGGACGGGACAGGCGGCCCGCGGCGCCGGTCACGACGGGCTGGGCGCGGTCGCTCTCCAGCGTCCCGAGGAAGCCGGAGGGGCCGACGACGTAGGCGTTCTGCCGCACGCCCTCGCCCGGGACCTGGCCGTCGGGCGAGTTGCCCTCCCAGGCGTTCACGGGCTGGGTGGCGTCCATGTCGTCGGGCGCGACGGTCTTCCCCTCGATCGACAGCCGCCACGACTTGATCTCCGAGAGCTGCCGCATCGTCCACGCGAGCTGCGCCGACATGCGCTCGACGTCGCCGCCGCGGGCCTGCCCGGTGAGGTCGACGGTCGCGACGTCCTTGTCGATCTGCACGCCGCGCCGGAGCCGGGTGCCCTCCGGGAAGGCGGTGTCGACCGCGCCGTTCAGCCAGGAGGTCGGGCCGGCCAGCAGGGCCTGGACGAGCTGGGTGGGCAGGGTCTGCCGGTTCACGACGGGCAGGAAGACGCCGTTCGGGACGAGGGTGCGCCGGTCGGGCGCGAAGAAGTAGAGGTTGACGGTGCGCATGGCGCGCTCGACGTCGTCCTTGGTGAGCAGCAAACCGGCCTTGTCGTCGCCGGGCAGGCCGGTGATGCGCCAGACGCCCTGCGGCGTCTTGGCGAGCTGGAACGTGGCGTCGAGCGCCTTCGGGGAGGCGGTGTACTGGCCGTCGGCGGTGATCGTGCCGAGTTCCTCGCCGGTGACGCGGACGGTGGCCTGGTCGCCGGACGACTTGATCACGTGCGGGTCGGTGATGCGGCTCGCCAGCACGGTCACGAAGGGCCGCAGCCCGGGGTTCCAGGACGTCTGGCCGGACAGGTACTGCTTGGCGACCCGGTGGCCGTCGTCGAAGCTCGCGGAAGCGGCGAGGAACCCCGAGACGATCTGGTCGGGCCCCCACTCGGGGCGCGGCTTCACCGGGATCAGCCGGACGTACGGGTCGTCGACGCGCTCGGCCCGCTCGGGCGGCCTGCCGGAGACGACCTGCCCGCCGCTCGGGACGTTCGCGCAGCCGGCGCCGCCGAGGACCAGGACGGCGACGACGAGCAGCCGCGTGATCCGCCGGGTTCCCGCGCAGGGGCTCATTCGCCCGCCTCCAGTTCCGCGAACAGCGGGCGGGCGTCACCGGCCCCGGGCGGGACGAGCGGCAGCGGCGAGCCCCGGAGCTCGGCCCCGGCCACGCGCGGCAGCGAGAGGCGGAACTGGGAGCCCGCACCGGGCTCTCCCCACGCCTGGAGCCAGCCGCCGTGCAGCTGCGCGTCCTCCCGGGAGATCGACAGGCCGAGGCCGGTGCCGCCGGTGGTGCGGGCGCGGGCCGGGTCGGCGCGCCAGAAGCGGTCGAAGACCATCTGCCCCTCCCCCGGTTTCAGCCCGACGCCGTGGTCGCGGACGGCGACGGCGACGGCGTCGCGGTCGGCGCCGACGGAGACGACGATGTCCTCGCCCTCGCCGTGCTCGACGGCGTTGACGAGCAGGTTGCGCAGGATGCGCTCGACGCGGCGGCGGTCGACCTCGGCCATGCAGGGCTCGCCGGGCAGCTGCAGGATGACCTTGCTGCCCTTGCGCTCGGCGAGGCCCTGAATGTCGCCGACGACGCGCAGCACGAGGTCGCGCATGTCGAGGGACTCGGCGTCGAGCGTCGCGGCGCCCGCGTCGTGCCGGCTGATCTCCAGCAGGTCGGCCAGGAGGGACTCGAACCGCTCCAGCTGGCTCTGCAGCAGCTCCGCGGAGCGTCCGACGGACGGGTCGGCGAAGCCGTCGCGGCTCTCGTAGAGCATGTCCGCGGCGATCCTGATGGTGGTCAGGGGCGTGCGCAGCTCGTGGGAGACGTCCGAGACGAACTGGCGCTGCACCTGGGACAGGTCCTCCAGCTCGCCGATCTTCTCCTGGAGGTTGGCGGCCATGTCGTTGAAGGAGCGGGCGAGCCTTGCCAGGTCGTCCTCGCCGCGGACCCGCATGCGCTCTTCGAGGCGTCCGGCGGCGAGCCGCTGCGCGCCCTGGGCGGCGAGCCGCACCGGGATGACGACCTGCCGCGTGACGAGGGAGGCGATCGCGGCCAGGAGCAGCACCAGGACGATGCCCACGCCGGCGAGGGAGCGGCTGACGTTGGTGAGGGTCTGCTGCTCCTGCGTCAGCGGGAACAGGTAGTACAGCTCGAACTGGCCGGTCCTGCCGCCGACGATGAGGCCGCGCTCGTCCGGACGGTGGCCGAAGTAGGACAGTTTCCCGTAGGTGTAGGCGCGGGAGCCGGCGGGCGCGTTCCTCAGCTCCTCGCGGAGCCGCTTGGGGACGCTCTCCTCGCGCAGCTCGTTGGTGCTGTACCCGTCGAAGTACTGCTCGGTCGTGTCGCGGATGTAGACCTCGTAGAGCCCGGACGGCCCGCTGCGCGCCTTCAGCCGGTCGATCGTCGAGTTCAGCCTGCTGCCGTCGCCGGTGGTGTTCCCCAGGTCGCGCTGGACCTGCGCCAGGCCGTCGTCCAGCTGGAGGCGGGCGGCCTTGACCTTGCCGTCCATCAGCGCGGACGACACCTGCTGCATGAGGAACGCGCCCAGGATCGCCACCACGATCGCGGAGATGAACAGGGTGGACGTGACGACCCGGACCTGGATCGACCGCCGCCAGCGCAGGTAGGCGGCGCTCGCTCCGCCCTGCAGGACGCGGCGGACGGCGCCCAGCCCGCGCCGGACGAACCGCTTCGCCCTCCGCATGTCGACGTTCATGGGAGGTCCGCGAGGCGGCGCGGCGGGGCGGAGGGGCGCTGGTGGGTCATCGGCGTGTCACGGGGACGGCGGCACGGCGGGAGGGGCCTCAGGCCGGGCCGGCCTTGTAGCCGACACCGCGCACGGTGACGACGATCTCGGGCCGTTCCGGGTCCTTTTCGATCTTGGCGCGGAGCCGCTGGACATGCACGTTCACCAACCGGGTGTCGGCGGCGTGCCGGTAGCCCCAGACCTGCTCCAGCAGCACCTCGCGGGTGAACACCTGGCGGGGCTTGCGGGCGAGGGCGACGAGCAGGTCGAACTCCAGCGGCGTGAGCGGGATGTGCCGGTCGCCGCGCTTGACCGAGTGGCCCGCAACGTCGATGGTGATGTCGCCGATCTGCAGGGTCTCCGGCGCCGGCTCGTCGGTGCGGCGCAGGCGGGCGCGCACGCGCGCCACCAGCTCCTTGGGCTTGAACGGCTTGACGATGTAGTCGTCGGCGCCCGACTCCAGGCCGAGGACGACGTCCACGGTGTCGCTCTTGGCGGTCAGCATGACGATCGGCACGCCGGACTCGGCGCGGATCTGCCGGCACACGTCGATGCCGTCGGCCCCCGGCAGCATCAGGTCGAGCAGCACGAGGTCGGGCCGGGTCTCCCGGAACGCCTCGAGCGCCTTGTCGCCGTCGTGGACGAAGGAGGGCTCGAAGCCCTCGCCTCTCAGCACGATGCCGAGCATCTCGGCGAGTGCGAGATCGTCGTCGACGACCAGTACACGTCCTCTCATGGCCCTCATCGTCACAAAGTCGGGGTTCGGTGGAGTGGGGCGCGATGCTCCGGCGCCACCTCGCCAGGGAGAGATATGCCTCGGCGTGCAAGGTTACCCGCGTTTGCGTCATACGGCGCTCCCTCGAACCGTCCGGCCGACTCGCGATCGGGGGCGACTCCCGAAACCATCGCAAGTTTCACGCCGCGCCCGTGACAGGATGACCTGACCGGCGGTCGCGAACGGGCCCAGAACGGGCACGGGCGGACACGCCGCCAACCCCCCGCCGGAGATCGCAGGGAGACGGGATGCCGGGACCGGACGGCTGGGACGACGCCGCCGACGCCGCCGACGTGACGCGGGGCGTCCCGTTCCGTCCCATGTCCATCTCGGAGATGCTGGACGGCGCCATCGCCGGGATCCGCCGCAGGCCGCGCGCCACGCTGGGCCTCTCGGCGGCGGCCGCCACGCTGATCCAGGCGACGAGCTCGGTCGCGGCCTACTTCTTCATCGGCGAGGAGGCCCGCGACGAGGTCACCCCCGACGTGCTGATGGAGTCGCTGGGCGCTCAGCTGACGCTGTCCCTGCTCGGGATGGTGCTGTCGGCGTTCGGGATCCTGCTGCTTGCGGGGCTGATGGCGCCGATCCTGGGGCGCGAGCTCCTGGGCATGCCGATCGCGCCCAGGCAGTCGTGGCGGGACGCCCGGCCCCGGCTCGGGCGGCTGATCGCCACGACGGCGGCCGTCATGGGCATCTCCCTGGGCGCGCTGGTCCTGCCGGTCGTCCCGTTCTTCGTGCTGATCGCGGTGGGGGCGCATCCGGCGCTGACCGTGCTCGCGGGAGTCTTCGGTTTCCCCATCGGCATCGGGCTGATGGTGTGGCTGTACATCCTGTTCGTCCAGGCGGTGCCCGCCGCCGTCCTGGAGCGGCAGACCGTGGGCGGCGCGCTGCGCCGCGCGAGGACGCTGTCCAAGGGCCGGTGGTTCCGGACGTGCGGGACGCTGGTGCTCGCCCTGCTCGTGACCGTGTTCATGGGCTTCTTCGCGTTGCGGATCCCGTTCCTGTTCGCACAGTTGATCTTCTTCGGCGACGCCTCCGGCAGCGGGGCGACGATGGGCGCGCTCGCGGTGGACACCGCGGGCCGGATCGTGGCCTGGTCCGTGGTGATGCCGTTCGACGCGGGTGTGATCGCGCTGCTCTACATGGACCGGCGGATGCGCCGCGAGGGCTTCGACCTCGACCTGCGCACCCGGGGCCGCTCGGCCGCGGCCGTCGCCGCCGGCGAGCGGGAGGCCGCGGGGACGCCAGCGCCCGCCGGCGCGCAAGGGACCGGCGGGGCTCACGAGGCCGGGGAGCAGGAAGGCGGCGGCGAGCAGGACGGCGCCGGGGAGCAGGACGAGGGGTTCATCGGCCTGTGGCGGACGGGTCCGCCGCAGGCGCGTCCGTGGACGGGGGCGGGCACGTGATTCTCGATCCGATCGGCCGCGACGAGGCCCGCGAGATGGCCCGCCGCGAGCTGGAAAAGCAGATCTACCAGCGCGACAAGCCGTCCGGGCTGGAGCGCCTCTGGGACGACTTCTCCGAGTGGCTGCGCCACCTCTTCCAGAAGGCGCCCGCGCCGGAGTCGCAGGGCAGCGGCGGCGGATGGCTGTCCATCGTCGTCATCATCGTGATCGTGCTGGTCGCGGTGGCGCTGGTGGTGTGGCTGATGTGGGGGCGCCGGAACCCGCGCTCCCGCAAGGGCCCGCTGCTGGAGGACGCGCCGTCCACCGCGCTCGACCACCGCGAGGCGGCGGAGCGGCACGCGGCGGAAGGGCGGTGGGCCGAGGCGATCCGCGAGCGGCTGCGCGCCATCGCCCGCGACCTCGAGGAGCGGGCGGTGCTGGCGGCGCGCCCGGGGCGGACCGCGGACGAGCTGGCCGCCGAGGCGGGCGAGGCGGTGCCGGAGCTGGCGGGCGAGCTGGCCGCGGGCGTGCGGATCTTCGACGACGTCTGGTACGGGGACCGTCCCGGCACCCCGGAGGGATACGCGCGGATGAAGGAGCTGGACGAGCGGCTGCGGGCCGCGCGGCCGAAGCCGCTGGAGTCCGACGACCTCACCCTGGCCGGATCCGGCGACGAAGGGGGGCCGCGATGGTGACGGCCTCCCCGCCGCGCGGCGGGGCGCCGGCGGCCGAGCCGTCCGCCCGGCAGGTCGCGGGGCGGCGCTGGCGGTCGGCGCGGGGCATCGTCGCGGCGGTCCTCGCGCTGGTCGCGGTCGCTGTGGCGCTGGCCGCGCTGCGCCCCGCCGCGTCGGCGGAGGAGCTCGACCCGGAGTCGCCGAAGCGGGACGGCAGCCGGGCGCTCGCCGAGATCCTCAGGCGGCACGGCACGCCGGTGACGGTGGCCCGGAGCACCGGCGACGCCCTCGGGGCGGCCGCGCCGGGCACGGTCCTGGTGGTGACGCGCACCGAGCGGCTCACCGAGGACGACCTGGCCCGGCTGAGCTCGACACCGGCCGACGTCCTGCTCGTCCGGCCGACGTCGTTCGCGCTGGACGCGCTCGCCCCGCAGGTGCGCAGGAAGGGCCCGTCGTTCGACGGGAGCGCCGAGCCGGGCTGCGACCTGCCCGCGGCGACGCTCGCGGGCAAGGTGGCCTTCCACGAGTCGGACACCTACGAGGCCTCGGGTTCCACGGCCTGCTACGGGACCGACTACGGCGGCGCGAGGCTCGTCCAGATCCGCGACGGCGTGCACACCGTCACGGTGCTCGGCGCGACGGCCCCGCTGACGAACCGGAGGCTCACCGAAGAGGGCGACGCCGCGCTGGCCATGAACCTGGTCGGCGCGGGCTCCTCGGCGGTCTGGCTCGCTCCCGGCCTGCCCGAGGCGGGGGCCGGCGCGGGGCAGCCGTCGCTCGGCGACCTGCTGCCGTTCGGGGTGAAGCTGCTCATCCTCGAACTGCTCGTCGCGGTGCTGCTGGTGGCCCTGTGGCGGGCCCGCCGCCTCGGCCCGGTCGTGGCGGAGGCGCTGCCCGTCGTCGTCCGGTCCGCCGAGACGGTCGAGGGCCTCTCCCGCCTGTACCGCGCCGGGCGCGCCCGCGACCGGGCCTCGGACGCCCTGCGCTCCGGCGCGCGCGAACGGCTCGTGCCGCTCCTCGGGCTGCCCCGCAGCAGCGCGCAGGACCCCTCCGCCGCACAGGAGATCGTCACGGCGGTCGCCCGCCGCACGGCGTACGAAGAGACGTACGTCGGAGCGGCCCTGTACGGTCCTGAACCCTTGGACGACGCCGGGCTGATCGCCCTCACGGACGTCCTCGACGACCTGGAAAGGCAGGTACGCGAGTCTTGAACCCCCCTGTAGAGCTCGGGAAGGACGACGTGCCCGGCGGCGCGGGGCCGGGCACGATCTCCGAGGACGCCCGGCGCCAGGCCGAGACGGCCCGCGCGGCGCTCGCGGCCCTGCGCGCCGAGGTCGCCAAGACGGTCGTCGGTCAGGACTCCGTGGTGACCGGGCTGGTGATCGCGCTGCTCTGCCGCGGCCACGTCCTGCTGGAGGGCGTCCCCGGCACGGCCAAGACGCTGCTCATCAAGACGCTGTCGCGGGCCCTCGACCTCGGCTTCAAGCGCGTCCAGTTCACCCCCGACCTGATGCCGGGCGACGTGACCGGCTCGCTGGTGTACGACAACCGGACGGCGGAGTTCGAGTTCCGCGAGGGGCCGGTCTTCACCAACCTCCTCCTCGCCGACGAGATCAACCGGACGCCGCCGAAGACGCAGGCGTCCCTCCTGGAGGCCATGGAGGAGCGCCAGGTCTCGGTGGAGGGCGCCGCGCGCGCTCTGCCCGACCCGTTCGTGGTGTGCGCGACGCAGAACCCGATCGAGTACGAGGGGACCTATCCCCTGCCCGAGGCCCAGCTCGACCGGTTCCTGGTCAAGCTGACGGTGCCCGTCCCCACCCGGGACGAGGAGATCTCCATGCTCCAGCGGCACGCGGCCGGGTTCGACCCGCGCGACCTGTCCGAGGTGAAGGCGGTCGCCGGAGCGGCCGAGCTGGCCGCCGGGCAGGCCGCCGTCCGGACCGTCCACCTCGACCCCAAGGTCGCCGCCTACGTCGTGGACCTGTGCAGGGCCACCCGGCAGTCCCCGTCGCTCCAGCTCGGCGTGTCGCCGCGCGGTGCGACGGCGCTGCTGGCGACCTCCCGCGCGTGGGCGTGGCTGTCGGGCCGCGACTACGTCACCCCGGACGACGTGAAGGCGCTGGCCAGGCCCACGCTGCGGCACCGCGTCCAGCTGCGCCCCGAGGCGGAGCTGGAGGGCGCGACCGCCGACGGCGTGCTGGAGGGCATCCTCGCCCACGTCCCCGCCCCGCGCTGATGGCGCTGACCGGCCGCCTCGGCCTGCTGGCCCTCCTCGGCGCGATCGTCCCGCTGTTCGCGCCGAGCTGGTGGACGCTGTTCGCGGTGTGGGGCGCCCTGCTGCTCGGCGTCCTCGCCGACCTCGCCCTGGCCGGGAACGTGCGTGCCCTGCGCTTTCACCGCGCCGGCGACACCAGCGTGCGCCTCGGCGGGACGGCCCAGGTGGCGCTGGTCGTGGAGAACCTCGGCCGGCGGCGCCTCAAGGCCCGGCTGCGGGACGTGTGGCCGCCCAGCGCGGGCGCCGCGCCCCGCGTGGTGAAGGTGGACGTGCCCGCCGGCGAGCGGCGCCGCGTCGAGATGGCGCTGACGCCCACGCGCCGCGGCGACCGGAAGGCCGTCACCGTCGTCGTCCGCTCCGTGGGGCCGCTCGGGCTGGCCGCGCGGCAGCTCTCCCGCTCCGCGCCCTGGACCGTCCGGGCGCTGCCCGCGTTCCCGTCCCGCCGCCACCTGCCGGCCAAGCTCGCCCGGCTGCGGGAACTGACGGGCGCGCACGTCGCGCTGATCCGCGGGCAGGGCACCGAGTTCGACTCCCTGCGCGAGTACGTGGACGGCGACGACGTCCGCTCCATCGACTGGCGCGCCACGGCGCGGCGCGGCGACGTGGTCGTGCGGACCTGGCGGCCCGAACGCGACCGGCGCATCTACCTCGTCCTCGACACCGGCCGCACGTCCGCGGGCCGCGTCGGCGACATCCCCCGGCTCGACTGCTCGATGGACGCGGCGCTGCTGCTCGGCGCGCTCGCGTCCCGCGCCGGCGACCGGGTCGACCTGCTCGCCTACGACCGCCGCGTCCGCGCCCGCGTCGAGGGCGCGTCCCGGACCGACCTGCTGCCCGCGATGGTGCACGCCCTCGCGCCGCTGGAGCCGGAGCTGCTCGAATGCGACGCCGCCGGGATGGTGTCGACGCTGATGGCGCGCGTCCGGCAGCGGTGCCTCGTCGTGCTGCTCACCGAGCTGAACACCGCCGCGATCGAGGAGGGGCTGCTGCCGCTGCTGCCGCAGCTCACCGCCCGGCACCTCGTCATGATCGCCGCGGTCTCGGACCCGCGGCTCACGGAGATGGCGGAGGCCCGCGGCGACCTGGCGTCCGTCTACGACGCGGCCGCCGCCGAGCGCGCGAGAGCCGAACGCCGCCGCCTCACAGCCGAACTACGAGGCCACGGCGTAGAAGTGGTGGACGCCCCACCCTCAGAAATAGCCCCCGCCCTAGCCGACGCCTACCTGGCCCTGAAAGCCGCAGGGCGCTTGTAGGGACCCCAGCCCCAGCAGCAACCACGCAACAACCCCAATGGTTGCGATCGCGTCCGAAGGCAGATTCGAGCGAAGCAAGAATCTGATCGCGCAGCGAGCCGCAAGGCGAGACGGAGCGATGCCAGCGATCGCCCGCGTTTCTCGACGATGGAGGGCCTTCAAGGCCCGAAGGAGGAGAGGAACGCTAAGCAGAGACCGGGGCTAGGTCGGGGTGGAGGTCGCTGTCGCCGGTTTCGCCTTGGCGGACGGCGCGGCGGCCTAGGACGATCACGTAGCCGAGGAACGCGACCTCGGCGACGACGCCGATCGCGATGCGCAGCCACGTGATGTGGACCCAGCCGGTCACGAAGCCCTCGATGAGGCCGGACACGAACAGCACCCCGACGAGGCCGATGGCGATGCTGACGGCCGCGCGGCCCTCCTCGGCGAGGGCCTGGCCGCGGCGGCGCGGGCCCGGGTCGATGATCGTCCAGCCGAGCTTGAGGCCGCCGGCGCAGGCGAGGTAGACGGCGGTCAGCTCCAGCAGGCCGTGCGGGAGGATCAGCCCGAAGAACACGTCGCCCTTGCCGTAGGCGAACATCAGGCCGCCGCTGATCCCGAGGTTGACCTGGTTCAGCAGCAGGACGAACACGGTCGGGATGCCGAGCAGGATCCCGAAGATCAGCGCGGTCGCCGACACCCAGGCGTTGTTGACCCACACCTGGAACGCGAACGACGAGGCCGAGTGCTCGGTGTAGTAGTTCGCGAAGTCGTGCTCGACGAGTTCGCGGATCTCGTCCGGCGTCCCGATGGTGGCCTGCACCTCGGGGCTGTGCACGACCCAGATCGCCAGGGCGAGCGCCAGCAGGTTGCCGAGGACGGCGTTGCCGATCCACCACCACCGCATCCGGTACGCGGCGGCCGGGAACGACACGGTCGCGAAGCGGGTGACGTCGCGCCAGAGCGGCGCCTGCGCGCCCGCCACCGCGGCCCTGCCGCGCGCCACGAGCGACGACAGCCGTCCCACGAGCTGCGGGTCCGGCGAACTGGACCGCACGACCGACAGGTGGGTCGCCGTGCGCTGGTAGAGCTCGACCAGTTCGTCTGCTTCCGCGCCGGTCAGCCTGCGGCCGCGGTTGATGAGCCGTTCGAGGCGCACCCATTCGGCGTTGTGCTCGGCCACGTAGGCGTCGACGTCCACCCGGCGAGACTAACGCCTCGACCCGCGAAACCGGCACAATGGGCCATCCGCCGTAATTGGAGGAAGAGGATATGGCCGATCTCGTCACCGGCGAGGCCGTCGCGCTCGACCTCCGGGTCGCGCGGCTGGCCAGCCGCGGCTGCGCCCTCCTCCTCGACCTGATGATCCAGGGCGTGCTGCTGAACAGCGTCGTCTACGTCACGTCGATGACCTCGCTGGTGGCCGACGAGGCGTGGACGGTCGGGCTGTCGCTGCTCGGCGTCGTCGCCGTCCTCGTCGGCTACCCGTGCCTGTTCGAGACGCTCACGCGGGGGCGGACGCCGGGCAAGATGGCCCTCGGGCTGCGCGTCGTCGGCGACGACGGCGGGCCGGTCCGGTTCCGGCAGGCGCTGGTGCGGGCGCTCGCCGGGTTCGTCGAGTTCTGGATGTTCTACGGCTCGCCCGCGCTGATCACCTCGTTCTGCAACCGGCGCGGCAAGCGGCTCGGCGACCTCTTCGCCGGGACGATCGTCATCCAGGAGCGGGTGCCCGCGTCGGCGCTGTTCGGTCCGGTCGCCGTGATGCCGCCGCAGCTCGCCTGGTGGGCGCGGACGCTGGAGCTGTCGATGCTGTCGGACGAGCTGGCGATGACGGCCCGGCAGTACCTGTCGCGGTTCTGGGAGCTGCTGCCGGAGGTCCGCGACTCTTTGGGGCAGCGGATCGCCTCGCAGGTCGTCGCGGTGGTGAGCCCGCCACCGCCGCCGGGCGTGCGGCCCGAGATCCTGCTGTCGGCCGTCCTCGCCGAGCGCCGGCACCGCGAGGAGCGGCGGCTCGCCGAGCGCCGCGCCCGCCGGATGCGCCGCCTCGGCCTCCCCGCGTGGGGCGCCGCGCCCGTTCCCGTCCCGGCGATGGCGATGGCGGGGCCCCCGCCCTCCGGCCCGCCGCGGCAGGGTCCTCCCGCTCCCCCGCCGTTCAGCGGCCCCGGGCCCGGGCAGCCGCGGTTCCTTCCGCCGCCCCAGTACGGCGCGGGGCCGTACCAGGACGTCCTGAACGCTCCCCGGCCGCCCGCGCCGTACCCGGCGGGCCCAGTCGGCCCTCCGCAGCCGCAGGGCCCCTATCCGGGCTACTGACGGGCGGGGCGGGCGCACCGGAGATCGAGGGCGGCGCCCTACCCGGGAAGCGAGCGCAGCCGCTCGCTCAGGGTCGGCCGCAGTTTCTTCAGGCACAGCACCGGCCGGAACGCGCCTTCGCTCGTCATGTAGTTCGTGGCCTCGGCCGGGCACTCCTTCGCCGTGGCCACCCTGCCGACGACCTTCGCGACGGCGTCGCTGGACCCGCACTGGGCCTTGCCCAGGTCGCCGACGTTGAACGAGGGGTCCTCGATGCAGTCGCCAGGGGACAGCACGCCGCCGCCCGCACCCAGGCACAGCACCGGGTTCGCCACATCGCCGCCCCCGCCGAAGGACCGCATCTTCATGGTCTCCAGCGTCTTGGACGGGCACGACTTCTCCGTGGCGACGCGTGCGACCACCTTGCCGTACCAGTCCGGCTTGGAGCACGGCTGCTCCTTGCCGAAGCCGACGGAGCCGCTGCTCACGCAGTCGCCCGCCGCGAGGAAGCCTCCGCCCGCGCCCGGGTCGCCCGGGTGGGAGCCCTTGACGTTGCGCACGCACGCCTCGTAGTAGGTCTTGTCGTCCTTCTTGCCGCGGACGTTCGTGAAGCCGTCCGTCCCGGCGGGGCAGTCGGGCTCGGCACGCGCGCCGAACTGGAAGGCGGACGCCTCGCGCTTGCCGACGACCTTCAGCACCTTGGCCTTCGCCTTGGCGTCGTCGCAGCTCACCCGGAGGCTCGGCGGGATCCGGTCGCCGTCGTCCATCGCGAAGGCGGTGTCGACGCACTGCTCGGCCTTCACCGGGCCGGTCGGCGCGCCCGTCCCGTTGAGCGCCAGGAACGCGACGCCGGCCAGCACGACCGCGCCCGCGGCCGCCACGGCCGCCCACACGATCGGCGAGGGCCGCTTCGCCGGCGGCGGCCCCGGCGGACCGGCGGGCGGGAACGGGCCGGGCATCGGCGGGCCGCCCGCCGGCGGCTGCCCCCAGCCCTGCCCCTGGCCCTGGCCTGGCCCTTGCCCCTGACCTGGCCCCTCCGGAACCTGCCCGTACACGGCACGACCCCCATACCTGATCTTGTTGGAAGAGGTAGGAGAAGATACCGCAGGCAGGTCAGGGCAGGTTCGCCGTGTTCGGCGGCGACTCCAGGGCGGTGAGCTCGATCCCGGGCGCGGCCAGCACGACGTCCCCGGCCAGGTGCACCGTCTCGACCTCGCCCGTGGAGAGGTCGGTGACCTCGTACTCCGCGACGGGCAACGGCTCGGTCTCCGTCTCGTAGACGGACGTCCCGGCCAGCCGCCAGCGCCACAGGGTCGTCAGGGCCGACAGCGACGTCCCGCTCAACCGGACGAGGCGGACATCGGTCTGCGCGCCCTCGTCCAGCCCCATGGACCGGGCGACGGCCACGAGGAAGCCCGGCGAGTCGGCGAGGAAGCCCGACGCCTGCTCGGCGTGCTCGGTGCCCGTCTCACCGGCGGCGCGCACCCAGGCCAGTTCGCGCCCGGTCACGCCGCCGCGCACCCACCAGCCGGGCGTGACGACCTCGACGCGGATCTGCCGCCAGCGCGCGTCGACGACCAGGTCCACGCGGACGCCGTCGGAGCGCGTGGAGGTGTACCGCCACCCGCCGGGCCCGGGCGCGCACTGGAAACGCTCCTCGACCCCCTCGTCGAGGTGCAGGTACGTCCCGGCGGGCACGGGTCAGGACCCGATGCGCCAGGACCGGAGGTACTCCTCCTGGTCCGGGGTCAGCAGGTCGATGGAGACCGACATCGACGCCAGCTTGAGCCGCGCGACCTCCGTGTCGATCTCCTTCGGCACGTCGTGGACGGCCGCGGGCAGCGATTCGCAGGCCGTGGCCAGCCACGCGCACGTGAGGGCCTGGTCGGCGAACGACATGTCCATCACGGCCGCCGGATGCCCCTCCGCGGCGGCCAGATTGACGAGACGGCCCTCCGCGAGCAGCACCAGGCGCCGCCCGTCGGCGAGCACGTACTCGTCCGTCTGCGGCCGGATCCCGTGGTGCACCTCCACGGCCATGTCGCTCAGGGCACGCACGTCGATCTCGACGTCGAAGTGCCCGGAGTTCGCGAGGATGGCCCCGTCCTTCATCACGGCGAGGTGGTCGGCGTTCACGACGTCGCGGTTCCCCGTGACGGTGATGAAGACGTCGCCCTCCTCGGCGGCCTCGGCCATGGGCAGGACGGCGAATCCCTGAAGTGTCGCGTCCAGCGCCTTCACCGGGTCGATCTCGGTGACGACGACCCGCGCCCCGAGGCCGCGCGCCCGCTCGGCCAGCCCGCGCCCGCAGTAGCCGAAGCCCGCGATGACCACGGTCTTGCCGGCCAGCAGCGTGTTGGTCGCGCGCACGATCCCGTCGAGCGTCGACTGGCCCGTCCCGTACCGGTTGTCGAACATGTGCTTGGTGTCGGTGTCGTTCACCGCGACCACGGGGAACTTCAGCGCGCCCTCGCGGGCCATCTGGTGCAGCCGGATGACGCCCGTCGTCGTCTGCTCGCACCCCGCCTTCACCGTGCCGAGCAGATCCGTCCGGTCGGTGTGCAGGGTGTTGACCAGGTCGCAGCCGTCGTCCAGGACGAAGTCGGGCCCGGTCTCCAGCGCCTGGTGGATGTGCGCGTAGTACCCCTCGCGGTCGATGCCCGCGCGAGCGAACACCTCGGCCCCGTACTCCTCCACGAGCGCCGCGGCGGTGTCGTCCTGCGTGGAAAGCGGGTTGGACGACGCCAACGCCACACTCGCGCCGCCCGCCTGAAGGGTGCGGATGAGCCCGGCCGTCTCGGTCGTGATGTGCATGCACGCCGCGACCTTGAACCCCTCCAGCGGCCGCTCGGCGGCGAACCGCTCCCGGATCTGCCGCAGCACCGGCATGCTCCGATCCGCCCACTCGATCCGCTTGACGCCTTCATACGCCAACGACCGATCCGCGATATCGCTCATCAACACACCCTTACGAAGCGGCTGCCGGACGGGGTGACCCCCGTCCGGCAGTCCCAATACGCGCACTCTCCCCCGGCCGAGGCCAGCGATCGCCGTATCGCGACGACCTCAGCCACCACAGCAACCCCGCGACGACCCCGACATCCGCGATCGCGTCCGAAGGCAGATTCGAGCGAAGCAAGAATCTGATCGCGCAGCGAGCCGCTAGGCGAGTCGGAGCGATGCCAGCGATCGCCCCGCGTTTCTCGACGATGGAGGGCCGCTAGGCCCGAAGGAGGAGAGAAATGCAATTAGTACCTGTAGTGGTCGGGCTTGTAGGGGCCTTCGACGTGGACGCCGATGTAGGCGGCCTGCTCCTTGGTGAGCTCGGTGAGCTTGACGCCGAGGGCGTCGAGGTGGAGGCGGGCGACCTTCTCGTCCAGGTGCTTGGGCAGGACGTACACGCCGACCGGGTACTCGTCGGTCTTGGTGAACAGCTCGATCTGCGCGATGACCTGGTTCGTGAAGGAGTTGGACATCACGAAGGACGGGTGGCCGGTGGCGCAGCCGAGGTTCATCAGGCGGCCCTCGGCGAGGACGAGGATGGAGTGGCCGTCGGGGAAGCGCCACTCGTGCACCTGCGGCTTGATCTCGATCTTCTCGATGCCCGGGACCTTGGCGAGCCCGGCCATGTCGATCTCGTTGTCGAAGTGCCCGATGTTGGACACGATCGCCTGGTGCTTCATCCGGCCCATGTGCTCGGCCGTGATGATGTTGAAGTTGCCGGTGGTGGTGACGAAGATGTCGGCGCGGTCGACGACGTCCTCCAGGGTGGTGACCTGGAAGCCGTCCATCGCGGCCTGCAGCGCGCAGATCGGGTCGATCTCGGTGACGATGACCCGGGCGCCCTGGCCGCGCAGCGCGTCGGCGCAGCCCTTGCCCACGTCGCCGTAGCCGCAGACGACGGCGACCTTGCCGCCGATCAGCACGTCGGTGGCGCGGTTGAGGCCGTCGATGACGGAGTGGCGGCAGCCGTACTTGTTGTCGAACTTCGACTTGGTGACCGAGTCGTTGACGTTGATCGCCGGGAACGCGAGGGTGCCGGCCTTCGCCATCTCGTAGAGGCGGTGGACGCCGGTCGTGGTCTCCTCGGTGACGCCCTTGATGCCGGCGGCGGCCTCGGTCCAGCGGCCGGGCTTGTCGGCGATGGTGCGGCGGAGGGTGTCGAGGATGATGCCCCACTCCTCGGGGTCGTCCTCGGTGGCGGTCGGCACGGCGCCCGCCTTCTCGTACTCGGCGCCCTTGTGGACGAGGAGGGTCGCGTCGCCGCCGTCGTCCAGGATCATGTTGGGGCCGGTGCCGTCGGGCCACTGCAGGGCCTGGTCGGTGCACCACCAGTACTCTTCGAGCGTCTCGCCCTTCCACGCGAACACCGGGACGCCCTTCGGGTCGTCGACGGTGCCCTCCTTGCCGACGACGACCGCGGCGGCCGCGTGGTCCTGGGTGGAGAAGATGTTGCACGAGACCCAGCGGACGTCGGCGCCGAGCTCGACCAGCGTCTCGATCAGCACGGCCGTCTGGATCGTCATGTGCAGCGAGCCCATGATCTTGGCGCCGCGCAGCGGCTGGGCGGCGGCGTACTCCTCGCGCACCGCCATCAGGCCCGGCATCTCGTGCTCGGCGAGCCGGATCTCCCGGCGCCCGAAGTCGGCCAGCGACAGGTCGGCGACCTTGTAGTCCATGCTTTCGTTGCTCCCTTGGTCATGTGCGCGCCGTCGGGTACGCGGGGTCTTGACGGGCGAGTGCACGGCCGCGTCAACGGTGGCGAGTCTACGGCCGCCCGGCGCGCCAAGGCACGGCCGGGGAGGACTTCCTGACACGAATTTGTCAGAATCACCCCATGCGTATCACGGAGGCCGCCCGGCGGCTCGGCACCTCGCCCCGGATGCTCCGCTACCGGGAGGCCCTCGGCCTGCTGCCCGTCACCCGCGAGGCCGCCCTCGCCAGGCGCGGCGGCGGCCACCGCCGCTTCGGCGAGGCCGAGCTGCGCGCGGTGGCGCTGGCCCTGGCCCTGGCCCTGGAGAAGCGCTACGACATAGGCCCCGCCGAACTGGCCTTCGGCCTGAGAGTCCTGGCGGAACCCCAGGTCCAGGCCCACGTGCGCGAACTGGGCGAACGCATCGGCCGCCTCTCCGCCCCACCGACCCGAGCCCTGGACTTCGAAAAGGAAAAGGCCATGCGCCTACTCCGCCGCCGCTAGGGGCGTGTTTATTGCATTTCTCTGTGCCTATTGCAGTGCCCTCCTCCTTCGGGCCTTGGCGGCCCTCCATCGTCGGGCACTGCGGCGATCGCTGGCATCGCTCCGGCTCGCCTTGCGGCTCGCTGCGCGATCAGGTTCTCGCAGGCTCGAACCTGCCTTCGGACGCGATCGCAGCCCCTGAGGTTGTTGCGGGGTTGCGGTGGTGGCTGAGGCCGTTGGGATGGGGAGAAGGTGAGTCCCTGCCATGAACACCGCAGAGCTATGCCATGAACACGGCTAGCATCGCTCCGTCCCCCCGGCGAAGGCGGCGAAAGGCGGCAGTAGTGCGTTCCATCTTGTACGGGGTGGTCGGCATCGTCATGGGTGTCGGCCTCTTTGTGGGCGGCATCGTGTCAGGCGGCGACGAGGTGAAATGCGGGAGCCGGACGATGTCGCCCGGCGACACGTGCACGACGATCCGCAAGGGCAACGCGACCAGGCGCTCCTATGAGGAGCAGAAGTCGCAGAACGGCCGCGAGAACATCCTGATGATGGTCGTCGGGCCGCTCGTGGCGATCGGCGGTGTCGTGTTCCTCGTCGGCGGGACGTCCGGGCGGCGGCGCCGCGTCCACCACGCCGCCCACCCGCCCGCGCCGCAGGCCCAACATGTCGTCCCGCCTGCACAGCCCGGTTACCCGCCCGCGCCTTACGGCGGTCAGCCCGGCCATCCCGCCCCGCAGGGATATCCGCCGGCCGCTCCGCACGGGTACCCGCCGGCCGCTCCGGGCGGGTACCCGCCCGGAGCGCAGCCCTCGTATCCGCCTGCTCAGCCCTCTTATCCGCCTGCTCAGGGTGCATATCCGCCGCCGGGGCAGCCGTATCCGCCGCACGGCGGGTACCCGCCTTACCGGGGTTAGCCCGCCGCGTTCTCGCCGGGGACGACCACGCCGGATTCGTAGGCGAGCATGACCGCTTGGGCGCGGTCGCGGAGGCCCAGTTTGGTGAAGACCCGCGCCACGTGCGTCTTGACGGTGTGCTCGCTCACGAACAGGCGCTGCGCGATCTCGCCGTTGGACAGGCCGCCCGCGATCAGGACGAGGACCTCGGTCTCGCGGGCGGTCAGCGTCGACAGCTCCGACGGGGCCTGCGGGCGGCTGCGGCGCTGCTTGGTGAACTCGCGGATGAGGCGTCCGGTGACCTGCGGGGCCAGCAGGGAGTCGCCGCGCGCCACCACCCGGACCGCCGAGACCAGCTCGTCGGCGGTCGCGTCCTTCAGCAGGAAGCCGCTCGCGCCGACGGCGAGCGCCTCGTAGACGTACTCGTCCACGTCGAACGTGGTGAGGACCAGCACCCGGACGTTCTCCGCGCCGGGCAGCGCGAGGATGCGGCGGGTGGCTTCGATGCCGTCCATGCCGGGCATCCGGATGTCCATCACGACGACGTCCGGACGGCGGCGCTCGGCGATCGCCACGGCCTCCCGCCCGTCGCCGGCCTCGCCGACCACGGTGATGTCGTCCTGGGCGGCGAGCAGGGCGGCGAACCCGGCCCGCACGATCGTCTGGTCGTCGACGATCAGCACGTTGATCACAGCGGCCGCCCCGGAGGCGCGGGGACGGCGGGGTCAGGGGCGGCCGGGCGGCGCCTGCGAACCGTGTCCACGGATGGAATTCCCCTCACTCGTCACCGGAAGCTCGGCCTCCACCAGGAACCCGCCCTGGGTGGCCGGGCCGGCGGAGAACCGCCCGCCCAGCATGGTCGCACGTTCCCGCATCCCCACGAGGCCATGTCCGCCGGCTGATCCGGGCGCCTCCAGCCGGGTGCGGCCGGCGTCCGCGGCGGTCGGGCCCGCGGGGTCCGCTCCTGCTGTACGGGGGCCGGGATCCGGCCGGTTCAGGACCTGGGTGGCCGCGGAGGCGCCGTCGTCCCGGACGCGGACCGCGAGCCGGTCCGGCAGGAACGTCAGGTCGACGCGGACGCCGGCGCCGGGCGCGTGCCGCCGCGCGTTGGTCAGCGCCTCCTGGACGATCCGGTACGCCGACAGCTCCACCGTCGTGGACAGGGCGCGCGGGTCGCCGTGCACGGCGAGGTCGACGTGGCCGCCGGCGCCGCGGTGCTGCTCGATCAGGTCGGGCAGCCGGTCCAGGCGCGGCTGCGGGGAGTTCGCGGCCTCCGGCTCGGGCGCGGCGTCGGCGCGCAGCACGCTGAGCAGCCGCCGCATCTCCACCAGCGCCTCCCGGGCCGTCTTGGCGATCTCGGTGTAGCCGGCGCGGGCCTCGGGCGACAGGTTCTCCATCGTGTACGGGGCGGTCTCCGCCTGCACCGCGATCATGGAGACGGAGTGCGCGACGACGTCGTGCAGCTCCCGGGCGATGCGGGCGCGCTCGCGCATGACGGCCTGCTCCCGCTGGACGGCGGTGAGCCGGGTGAGGGTCTCGTTGGTGCGCTCGGCGGCCTCCGCCTCCGTCCGGCCGGCGGACTCCACGACGCGCCGCGCGTCGCCGAGGCCGATGGCGGCGAGCACCGCGACGATCGCCGCGGGCCACGGGACGTCGTCGAGGGTCCCGGTCGCGAGGTAGACGACCCCGAGGGCGGCGACGCTGCCGACCGCGAGGACGCCGGTGGACTGGCGGGGCAGCCGCCGTCCCAGCGCGTACAGCGTGTAGAGGGCCGCGAAGCTGGTCGTGACCAGCAGGACCTGCCCGGTGAGCAGGCTCGCCGCGACCGCGCTGAGCACGACGGCCGCGACGGCGCGCAGGTTCTCCCGGCGCCACACGAGCGGGAGCGTCGCGGCGACCGCGAACCCGCCCGCCAGGCTGAGCGGGGAGTCGGCGCGCGGCGCGAGCTCCGCCAGCGCCGCGATCGTCAGGGCCAGCCCGGTCAGCGGCGCGAAGTACCAGGACCCGACGACCTCCCGCCACGTGTTGATCCAGCGGGGCAGCGGCGCCGTCTGCCCGGGCGGGGCGCCGGGACCGCGTCCCGCCCCGCCGTTCAGCCGGGCGCCGAGCCTGACCGCGAGCGGGCGCAGGAGCGTGCCGATGCCCGTGAGGATCCACAGCAGCAGCTGCCCGACCCCCGCTACGATCCGGCCGGACAGCCGCCACGCGTGGTGCGCGACGGCTGGGCCGAACCCCGCGGGGTCGGGTCCGGTCCGGGCCTTGTCGTCGGTCGTCACCCCTCAATACTGACCGCTGAGGCGGGCGGTGGCCTCACCACGCGGGTGTATGCGGGACGCGGGGATCCGTCTGGAGTACCACCCGCTTTCCCTCCTTGAGGGGGACGTGCGGAGGAGTGCCGCGAACGT
Organism: Actinomadura sp. NPDC000600; assembly: GCF_040492135.1. NCBI lineage: Bacteria > Bacillati > Actinomycetota > Actinomycetes > Streptosporangiales > Thermomonosporaceae > Actinomadura > Actinomadura sp. NPDC000600. The sequence goes on along the minus strand of NZ_JBEUPD010000041.1, from coordinate 48,168 downwards.
AGTGTCTTAACCGTGACCGCGACGGTGGCCGTCGCCGACGTAGGGGGTTCGGCGGGGTCGCCGCGGTCACACCAGAACCGCCCGGTTTCAGGGGTCCGGGCGGGGAGGCATGGGAAAGCACCTCGCCGGACGGCCGCGGCTCGCCTCCTCGGAGGCACTCGCCGGTCTCGCCTGGGCTGGGGTTCGGCCGGCGCCTGCGGCGGCCGCCCGGTGAGGGGTCCCATGTCCCGGCGCGGCCCGTCGAGCGGGCCGCGCGGAACGTCCTCGCGCGTCGTCCTGGGTCAGGACGTCGCGGGCGTCTCCGGCTTCCGCGTCTCCTCGACGCGCGTGCGGGACGCCTCGTCCAGCGCCGGCTCCAGGTAGATGAGCTTCGCCTCCGGGATCTGCGCCCGGACCCTCGCCTCCGCCGCGTCGATGCCGCGGGCCACGTCCGCGGCCGTGTCGTCGTGGTTGACGGCGATCTTCGCGGCGATGAGCAGCTCGTCCGGCCCCATGTACTCGGTCCTGATGTGGATGAGGTGGTCGACCTCGTCCACCGACTCCAGCGCCTCGATGATCCGCCGCTCGGTCTGCGGGTCGACGCCCTCACCGATCAGCAGGCTCTTGGTCTCGATCGCCAGGATCGTCGCGACCGCGCCGAGCAGCAGCCCGATCGCCACGGTGCCGACGCCGTCCCAGACGCCGTCGCCGGTGGCCACGGCCATGGAGACGCCGAACAGGGCGAGGAGCAGGCCGACGAGGGCGGCGAGGTCCTCCAGCAGCACCACCGGCAGCTCGGGGGCCTTGGCGCGGCGGATGAACGACCACCAGGACTGCTCGCCGCGGACCTGGTTCGACTCCTTGATCGCCGTGCGGAACGAGAACGTCTCCAGGCCGATCGCGACGATCAGCACCGCGAACGCCCAGACCGGGGACTTGACCTCCTCCGGGTGGGAGATCTTGTGGTAGCCCTCGTAGAGCGAGAACGCCGCGCCCACGGTGAACAGGACGACCGCGACCACGAACGCGTAGAAGTAGCGTTCGCGCCCGTACCCGAAGGGGTGCTGGGGGGTCCGGTCGCGTTCGGACCGCTTGCGGCCGAGGAGCAGCAGCCCCTGGTTGCCGGAGTCGGCCACCGAGTGGATCGACTCGGCCAGCATCGACGACGAACCGGTGAACGCGAACGCGACGGCCTTCGACGCCGCGATCCCGAGGTTGGCGGCCAGCGCGGCGACGATGGCCTTCGTTCCACCCTCAGCACTCATCTACGCAATCCTCGCTCTGAGCTCTTGTACGGCAGGCTCGGACGCGGGGTCCACGCCGAGCGCGATAGCCAAGTAAACCGTGACATAGTCGGCCAGCGCGATCAGCGACGCGATCCTCTCCAGGGGATGGTCGCCCTCGGCCCGGATCTCGGTGACCGCCACGCCCCGGTCGCGGGCCAGCGCGGCGGACGCCTCGCACCGCGCGCGCACCCGAGGGTGCTCCTCCGGGTCGCGCATGACGACGAGGTGCAGGCCGTGCTCGGGTTCGTCGACCCGGTCGCGGAAGAAGTCGTCGGGGTCGGCCGGGGAGCCGCCGCGGGCGAAGAAGCCGTCGAACACCGCCACCTGGTTGCGGCCGGTCTCCGGGACCTCGCCGAACACCGCCGGGTACTTGGCGTTCTCGTTGAGCTGGCAGCACATCCGGTACGCCGCCGCGGAGGAGAGCGCCGACGAGCCCCACACCAGCGGCACGTCGCCGGCCAGGTCGAGGGCGAGGCGCTTGGCCGGGTTGACGAACGGCTCGCTGGACGGACGGCACCGGTGCGCGACGTCCTCCAGCAGCGCGGCCGTGGACTCCAGCACGGTGTCGGGGACGTCGGCCAGCCGGAGCGCCCGGGCGGCGAGGAGCAGGGGGACCGTCATGCTCCACAGGGCCGAGCGCGCCGGCCCCTGGGAGCGGACGGGGACGACGACGCCGCGGCTCCTTCCGGCCAGCTCGGCGAGCGGCGAGTCGGCCTCGCCGACGACCAGGAGCCGGGAGCCGCGGCGGGCGGCCTCCGCGGCGACCTCCAGCGTCTCTTCGGCGGCTCCGGAGGGGGAGACCGCGACGACCATGTCGGCCGCGCCCACCCAGCCGGGCAGCCGGTAGCCGCGCACCGTGGAGATCGGGACGGCGCAGCCCGTGCCGCACACGGCCGCGAGCACGTCGCCCGGGACGGCGGACGCGCCGGTGCCGGCGACCACGATCGCGCGGGGGCGGCCGTCCTCGGCCAGCCCGGCGACGCCGGCCTCCGCCGCGGCGCGCTGCGCCTCACGCACCTGCGCCGCCGACGCGGCGACCTGCCGCAGCACGCCGCCGGGATCCGCCGCCTCGGCCGCCTCCGCGTCCTCCAGCCGGGAGGGGTCGAGGGAGGCGCTCACGAGGCGGGGGTCCTGGCCTCGTCGACGAGGAGGACGGGGATGTCGTCGCGCACGGGGTAGGCGTAGCCGCACGAGCCGGTGCACACCAGCTCGTCGGCCGCCTCGTCGGCGCGCAGGTCGCCGCCGCAGTTCGGGCAGGCGAGGATCTCCAGGAGCCAGGAGTCCAGCTTCATCGTCATGGCAGCGTCACATCTCCCTTGCAGTCGCTTTTCCCGGCCCGGTCACTTCTCCCTGACCAGGGCCAGTACCTCGTCGCGGATCGCCGCCATGGTGCCCTCGTCGCCGGCCTCGGCGTTCAGGCGCAGCAGCGGCTCGGTGTTGGACGGACGCAGGTTGAACCACCATCCGGCGGCGTCGTCGCGGACGGTCAGCCCGTCCAGCTCGTCGATCTCGACGCCGGAGCGGCCGGCGAAGGACTCCCTGACCTTCGCGGCGGCCGCGTCCTGGTCGGCGACCTCGCTGTTGATCTCGCCGGACGCCGCGTAGCGGGTGTACTCGCCGAGCAGCTCCGACAGGGGGCCGTCCTGCTCCCCGAGGGCGGCCAGGACGTGCAGCGCCGCCAGCATGCCGGAGTCGGCGAACCAGAAGTCGCGGAAGTAGAAGTGCGCCGAGTGCTCGCCGCCGAACACCGCGCCGGTCTCGGCCATCGTCTGCTTGATGAACGAGTGCCCGACCCGCGTCCGCACGGGCGTCCCGCCGTGCTCGGCGATGATCTCCGGGACGGCCTTGGAGGTGATCAGGTTGTGCACGATCGAGGAGCCCGGGTGCTTGGCCAGTTCCCGGGTCGCGACCAGCGCCGTGATCGCGGACGGGGAGACGATCTCGCCGCGCTCGTCCACCACGAAGCAGCGGTCGGCGTCGCCGTCGAAGGCGAGGCCGATGTCGGCGCCGGTCTCGCGGACCTCGGCCTGCAGGTCGCGCAGGTTCTCCGGCTCGATCGGGTTGGCCTCGTGGTTGGGGAAGGTGCCGTCCAGCTCGAAGTACAGCGGGACCAGGTCGATCGGCAGGCCCTCGAACACCGAGGGGACGGTGTGGCCGCCCATGCCGTTTCCGGCGTCCACGACGACCTTGAGGGGGCGGATGGACGACAGGTCGACCAGCGTCTTGAGGTGGTCGGCGTAGCCCTTGAGGATGTCGCGCCGCGTCACCGTGCCCGGCTCGCCGTCGTAGCCGGGCACGCCGTTCTCGATCATCTCGCGGATCTCGGTGAGCCCGGTGTCGCGGCCGACGGGGCGGGCGCCCGCGCGGCACAGCTTCAGCCCGTTGTACTTGGCCGGGTTGTGGCTGGCGGTGAACATGGCGCCGGGCAGGTCGAGGTCGCCGCTGGCGTAGTAGAGCATGTCGGTGGAGCCGAGCCCCGCCTCGATCACGTCCGCGCCCTGGGAGGTGGCGCCGCGCGCGAAGGCCTCCGCCAGCGGGACCGACGACTCCCGCATGTCGTGGGCGGTGACGACCGCGCTCGCCCCGGTGACGCGGACGAACGCCGCGCCGGCCGCCTCGGCGGTGGCGGGGTCGAGCTCGTCCGGCACCACGCCGCGGATGTCGTACGCCTTGAAGATCTTGGCGAGGTCGCCCACTCCTGCTCCCTGTCCGAAGAACCGTGCGCGGAAAACGGCAGGTTCACGAGCCTACCGGGACGACGGGACGCGCCCCGCCGCGACGCCGGACCGGGGACCGGGACGGGGGCGGGCCCCGTGCTCACTCCTGGCCGGGCTGCGTTCCGGCGGGCTCGGAGCGGAGCACGCGCAGGTGGCCGCGGCGGCCGACCTCCGTGCCCTGGCCGACCGGCTCGTGGCCGGACCCGGGGGCGGGCCTCGCGGCCTCGCGGACCGCGTCGGCGAGGGCCTCGAGGTCGTCGGCGGTGGGCTCGGACTCCTCCTCGACGGGGAGCCGCACCAGCTCCCACCCCATGGGGGCGGTGAGCCGTTCGGAATGCTCTGCGCACAGGTCGTAGCAGTGTGGCTCGGCGTACGTTGCGAGCGGCCCCAGGACCGCGGTGGAGTCGCGGTAGACGTACGTGAGCGTGAACACTGCGGGCGCCTTGCAGGCGGTGCGGGAGCAAGTGCGGACGGGGCTCACGATGGCTGACCGTACCTCCCCCCACCCGGCTCCGCCACCACCCCGGCGCACGTGTCGCCGTTACCGGCCGATTTCCGTGGTAATAACTACATCCCGTAACGATCCGAATATTCACCGTGCCTTCACCGCGCGGTGCCGAGCCAGCGCGCGATGGCCGCGCCCCGGGTTCGGACGTGCAGCTTGGCGAAGATCCGGTTGACGTGGTTCTTGACGGTGTACTCCGAGACGACCAGGGCCCGCGCGATCTCGCCGTTGGAGCACCCTCGCGCGATCAGGTCCATCACCTCGGCCTCGCGCGGGGACAGCCCGAGGTCGTCGCGGGGCGCCGGGGGCCGGGCCGGGGCGGCCCCGCCGCGCAGCGCCTCGACGACGGCGCGGCTCGCGGGCGGCGACAGCGGGCTGGACCGCCCGGTGACCGTGTCGTGGACGGCGGCGAGCAGCTCGTCCGCTTCGAACGCCCCGTGCACCAGGTACCCGGACGCGCCGTTGCGGATGGCCTGGCCGATCACGTCGGCGTCGGTGTCGTAGGACAGCATGAGCACCTTGGCGATGGCGCTGAGCGGCCCGGCGGCGACCACGCCGTCCACGCCGGGCATCCGGACGTCCAGCAGGACGAGGTCGGGGCGCAGCGACCGGGCCTGCTCGACGGCGTGGGCGCCGTCGACGGCCTCGCCGACGACCTCCACTCCCCCGGACTCCAGGATGGTCGACAGGCCGGCGCGGACGACGGGGTTGTCGTCCACGACGAGGACGCGGACGCGGTCGCTCATGACAGCTGCCCCGCCGACTCGGGGGCGTCCTCGGCGGGCCACGAGGCGCGCGGGACGGTGAGGGTGACGGTGGTGCCGCACCCGGGGGCCGAGCGCACGCCGAGGCGCCCGCCCGCGCGCCGGGCGCGCTCGGTCATGCCGACGACGCCGTAGTGGCCCTCGCGGGCGAGCAGGTCGAACCGCCCTCCCTGCGGCGGGACGAACCCGGCGCCGTCGTCGCGGACCGACAGCTCCAGCCCGTCCGGGGACCCCGCCAGCCGGACCTCGACCCGGCCGGCCCGCGCGTGCCGCTCCACGTTGGTCAGCGCCTCCTTCAGCACCGAGACGATCTCGTAGCGGACGGCCACGGGGACGTCGTCGTGCGTCCCGTCGGCCACGACGTCGACGGGGACCCCGGCGATCCGGCTCCACTCCTCGGCGACCTGCCGGACGGCGTCCGGGAGCGGCAGCCCGTACGCCTCCTCGCGCAGGTCGGCGATCAGTCCGCGGGCCTCGTGCGCGGCGACCCGCAGCGCGGACAGGATGTCGCGGGCGCCGCGTTCCGCGCGGTCGGGGGACGTGCGGATCCAGCCGGGCAGCGCCGCCGCCGACAGCGTGATGCCCTGCAGGGTCTTGGCGAGCGAGTCGTGCATCTCGCGGGCGAGCCGGGTGCGCTCGTCGGCCGCGGCGACGGCGGCCTCGGCGCGGCGGCGCGCCTCCTCCGCCTCGGCGTACTGGTCGAAAAGGATCCGCAGGACGACTCCGGCGCAGGCCGCGAGCGGATAGAAGACGGGCAGGGCGATGAGGAGCCCGGGGTCGTGCCGGTCGGCGGGCGTCGCCGAGCCCATCGCGGCGAAGCAGAGTGCCACCTGCGCGGTGCACACCAGCAGCACGGGCCCCCACGCGTACAGGACGCCGGCGAGCGCTGCCGTCATCACCGTGAACAGGAAGAACGGCCCGAAAACGCCGCCCTTGACGAGGACGCCGAACACGAGCAGGGCGTCCAGGCAGCAAAGCAGGGGCATGCGCCGGACGAGCCGCAGGACGGGCCGCCACACGACCAGGGCGAGCGCGCTCTCCACGCCCAGCAGAGCGATGGCGGCCGCGAGCCCGCGGTCGAGCCCGCCGCCGCTCTCGGGCCCGTAGCTGTCCTGGAGGACGACCGCCATGGCGAGCAGGAGGCAGCGCAGCAGCAGGAGCAGCCGGAACGTCACGGCGACCCGCGTCGTGGCCCGGGCGTCCTCGGTCACTCGGGACACCGGGGCTCGTCGCAGACGCGGAGCTGGTCGGAACGCAGGAAGAGCCGCATCACCATCTCGGGCTTGTCGATCTTGTAGGCGCCGCCGTCGGTGACGGCGGCGACCTTCCGGAGGGAGGGGTCCGCCTCGGCGCCGAACCCGAGAACGATGACGCTCACCGGGCGCCGCGCGTTGAAGGCCCCTCCAAGATTCTTCACCGTTCGGGCGATTTCCGTTCCCGGGGCGCTGCGCGGGCCACCGGCGGTGAGGACGAGCACCACGTTGAGCCCGTCCTTGCCGTAGTGGCGGTCGACCTCCCGGTACGCGGCCCTGATCGCCGGGTACAGCCCGGCGGCCTCGCCGCGGATCGGCCGGACGTGCTGGAGCCGCTCCTGCAGGATGAGGCGCTGGTTGCCGCCGTCCTGCGTGCGCGCGCCGAGCTCCCGGATCGGGGTCAGGGGCCGGTAGGGGCGGCGGCCCGGCGCGCCGGTGAGCGTCCAGAGGCCGAAGGACGAGTCGTCCGGGACGAGCGCGAACCCCGTCGAGAGCGCTTTCACCATCGCGTCGAACCGCGTCCCGGTGGCGCCCGGCATCGGGGCGCCGCCCCGCGACGGGTCGATGAGCGCGAGCACGTTCAGGCCCTGACCGAGCTTGCGCCACGTCTCCTGGACCCCGGCCGCCGCCCCCGGACGGACCACCGCGAGCGGTCGCGGTGCGCTCTGCCCGGGGCCGCGGAGGCCGGCCCGCTTGAGGTCGCCGGCCGTCCGGGGCGACCGGAGCTCCTTCAGGAACCCGTCGGCGACCCGTCTCCGCTTTGCGTCGGACGTGGCGACGACGTACGGGAAGTCGAGGTAGGGCGTGCCCAGACGCGGGTAGGCGACGGCGATCGGCTCCCCGTCGCGGTCCTGCTGCTTGACACGCTCGTTGTGCTTGAGGAAGGCCTGCTCCGGGGCGGCGACGACCGCGGACCCCTCGTCGCCGCCTCCGCCGAAGGCGGTCTCGACGCCCTTCCCGTTCGGGATGGTCTCGGCGGTGCGCAGGACGGCGGTGAACCTGTCCAGCGCGCCCTTGCCGCTTCCGGCGGACGCCTGGAGCGCGAGCAGCGACACCGTGCCCGCCCCGGTGCGCGCGGGGTCCGGCAGCCGGAGGTGGAACTCCGGCGTGCGGCGTCCGGGCCGGAAGGCGCCCCATGACCTGCGCTCCAGGTCCCTCCGGTACCGGCTCGCCATGGTGGCGGACACCCCGAACACGATCGGGCTGGACGCGATCGAAGGGGCCTGCCCGGCGGGCCGCCGTCCCGCGAGGTCGGGCCAGGCGGAGGAGTCGGGGATCCACACGTCCGGGACGCCGCGCGCGGCGCGGAAGACGCCCGCGGCCTCGCCCGAGCCGCGCGCGGTGACCCGCACCGAGGGGCACTGCCCGGCGGCGCGCCGGGCGGCGTTGAAACGGGCGGCGGCGGCGAGCGCCGCCGGAGCGATCGCGGGATCGGCGCTGACCGACAGCCGCTCGCGCGCGCCGTCGCAACCGGAGTCGCGCGCGGCCAGCGCCCAGCCGCCGCCTCCGAGGACGAGCCCCACGCCGAGGGCCATGGCGGCGGCGACGGTGACCTGGTCGCGGCTCCGGCGTGCGCGCCGGGACGGGGGATTCACGGGAAATCGGCCCTTCGAAATGCACCATCGGCCACGCGGGCCCGGGAGCCATGGCTCCGCCACTGTAACCACTCTTTTCACGGCAGAGCCATACGAACGGCCCGTTGCGCGGGCCGTTCCGGACAGAGCGGTACAAAAGTCCACATGGAAGGGCCTTACGGGTGGGCCGCGTCACCAGCGGAGGTACTCTTGAGGCGTGCGATCCCGTGTGGCAGGCGTACGGCGCCGCGATCGGCACGGTCGCGGCCTCCGTGGTCCTCTGACGCCCCCGCAGGCGCCGGTCTCACGCACCCGCGCGGAGCGGTTCGCCGACCTCGTCGACGACGAGGTGCGGCGCCTCGCCGGGCGCTGGGGCCGCGAACTGGCCCGGGTGGAGTTCACGGTCGAGGAGGTGCCGGCCATCGACCCGTCGTTCGACGGGCCGGTCCCGCTCGGCCAGACCCTCCCCGGCGCCGGCGACCGGCCGGTGCGCATCGCCGTCTACCGCCGCCCCGTCGAGGCCCGCGCCGCCGACGAGGCCGAACTCGCCCACCTGGTCCGCGACCTGCTCGTCGAGGAGGTCGCCGACCTGCTCGGCCTCTCCCCCGAGTCCGTGGACCCGAGCTACGACTCTCCCGACGACTGACCGGCGCCCGGAGCGCAGCGGAGGGCGCAGGTCAGTCGTGCGGGGGGCGTGGGGGGTCGCCCCCCACAAAGACACTGCCGACTGACCGGCGCCCGGAGCGCAGCGGAGGGCGCAGGTCAGTCGTGCGGGGGGTGTGGGGGGTCGCCCCCCACAAAGACACTGCCGACTGACCGGCGCCCTGAGCGGACGGGCGCGCTCCCGGGTCTCAGTTGGGGGTCAGGGCGGTCTGGGAGTCGGCGGTCGCCGGCAGGCGCAGGAGCGTCGGGGCCGGGACGATCGGCAGCACGGTGAACAGGTAGTCGCCGCCCTTGCCGGTGGCGAGGATGCGGGACGCGTAGACGGGAGCGGAGCCGGGCTTCGGCATGATCACCGCGCCGAAGGCGGCGTCCGCGCCGGTACCGGGGGCGGCGAGCTTGGTCTCGACCGTGCGTCCCGCTCCGATCGTGACCTCCTGGGGAGTGCCCGCGCCCTGCGCGTTCACGGTCGTGACCTGGACGGTCGCCGCGCCGTACGGGGCGGTCAGGGCGAGGGACGAGTCGAACCGGTTGTCGGCCACGACGCCGGGGCCGGCCGCGCTCAGCGGGGGCGTGGCGGCGCCGTAGGCGACGTCGGCGCCCCGCTCGGCGGCGAAGCCCGCGAGGATCGGACGGTCGGCGGTGAGCCGGACGGCGGCGGCCCGGCCGGACAGGGCGCCGTCGAGGGGGACGGAGGTCACGGTCATGCCGGGGGCGTCCAGGACGTCCTGGCCCTGCGGCGCGAACGCGCCCTCCGCGGTGATCACCTGGACCCTGATGCGGGCATCGGCCTCGCCGGGGACCGCGACCAGCAGGCGGCGCTTGCCAGAGCCCCCCGGCACCCCGGGGACGAGGACTGAGGCCGCGGGCGCGGGCGACTGCGGCAGCCACTCGGTGCCCTTCTTCTTCCCGATCCGCACGCGCAGGGACGCGGCGACGCGGCCGCTGGTGGTGCGGACGCGCAGCGCCAGGTCGGCGGCGGTCTTCACGATGTCGCCGAGCCCCTCGGGCGATCCGCCGATCCGCACGATCCGGGTGGTGTTGGGCTCGACGGGCGTGCCGCGCCCCTCGGTGGTGTCGAGCGGTCCCTCGCCGGAGAGGGCGGAGACGTCGACGGACGCGGGCTGCGCGTCGACGTTGGTCAGGTAGAGGTCGAGTTCGTCGGCGGCGACCGGCCCGGGGCCCGTGAACCACAGGTCGGTGCCGGGGACGGCGCAGCGGGCGCCGGCGAGGCCGCGGTCGTCGCCGCCGTCCCGGTACGCGGTCTGCTCCGCCTCCAGCCCGCCGGCGATGGGGCCGGTGGCCCTGAGGGTGTAGGAGTTCTGGCCGGACTTGGTGTCCTCGCCCCAGGCCTGGCCGGGCGACGTCATGGATCCCAGCGGCGAGCCGCCTTTGGTCGGCGCCACGTCCACGCGTCCGCCGCCCGTCTTACGGGGAAGGGACTGGACGGCGAGGCGGCCGCCCTCGCGCCCCGGGCAGACCATCACGGCGTGCGTGACCGGCGCCTCGCGGCCCTTCTCGGACGCCTCGCCCGGACGGGAAAACGTCGCGGCGCCGTAGAGGGCGGCGACGGCGACGAGCATGAGGGCGGCCGTGGCGTACCGCATGCCGAGGAGGCGCAGGACCTTGTGCATCAGGACACCTCCTCGGGGCTCGTCTCCTCCGCGGGCTCCGCGGGCTCTGCGGGCTCCGCAGGCGCGGCGAGCTCCAGGGGCTTGGCGGGCGGCAGCGCGAGCTGGGGGCGGGCGCGGGGGGCGCGGCGCCGGCCGCGCCGGCCGCGGCGGCGGCGCTCCCGTTCGCCGGTGGGCATGAAGTCCGCCTGCGCACCCGGCAGCGCCAGGACGGCCACCAGCAGGACGGCGATCCCCTGGACGACGACCCAGGCGTGCCGGGTGGCCATCGACCGGGTCAGCTCGAACTCTCCCCCGGTGGCGGGGATGTCGTAACCCTGCGCCCAGCCGTCCACCGTCCGGGCCTTGACGTCGCGGCCGTTCAGGGCGGCCCGCCAGCCGCCGTCGGCCGGTTCGGCCAGGAGGAGCGTGCGCGTGCCCGTCCCCGGTGGGATCCGCACACGGGCGTCGACGCGCCCGGCGGGCAGCGGCGTGACCGTCGAGCCCTGCAGGAGCATCATCCGGCCGGACGCCGCCTGGAGCCGCCACACGGCGAACGTGCCCGTCCGGCTGAGGCGGGTGAGTTCGGGCGACGCGTCGAGGACCTTCGTGAGCGGGTCGCTCGCGGGATGCGGCACCAGGAGGTACTGGACGCCCATCCGCGTCAGGGCCGGCCCGTCGTCGCCCTCCCGGCCGGCGGCCATGCCCGCGACGAGGTCGTCCATGCGGTCGCGGGCCGGCCCCTTGACGGTGACCTCCGACTCGCCCAGATGGGGCCGCGCGCCTCTCAGGACCGTGTAGGAGACCCGTCCGGTCGGCTCCCGGTGCAGGACGAGCGTCCTGACCCCACCGGAGCCCTGGACGAACTGGGGGACCGTGTCGGGGTCGAGCCTGCCGAGGGGGCCGCCCGCGCCGCCGACCACCCAGAACCCCGCCGCCAGGACGGGTGCGGTGAGCGCGGCGGCCACCACGACCGCGCCGCCCGCCTTGTAGATCAGGTGCTGGCCCGCCAGGGCCTCGGTGGCGCGCTGGACGGCGGCGGTGGCGGCGAGCAGGACTCCGGCTCCGGCGAACAGCAGCGCCGCGCCGGGCCACACCGGCGCCGCGTCCGCGCCCTTGGTGACGGTGGCGGCGCTGGCCAGCACCGCGACGAGCAGTCCGAAGACCGCCAGCAGCCAGCCGGCCAGCACCTGGCCCCGGCGGCTGCGCAGCGGCAGCGCGCAGACGGCGACCGCCAGCAGCCCGGCGAGCGCCCACCGCGCGGGCGTGCCCGGCCCTCCCGGGTCGAGCGCCAGCAGGTCGGCCGGGGCGGCGGGGTCGAACCGCCGGTGCAGGCCCGCCTCCGTCAGGAACCCCGACGGGTGGAGCAGCAGGCCGGCGGTCAACGGGAGCGTCAGCAGCGGCGGGACGCCGAGCGCGATGGCGAGGCCGCGCAGGCCCTGCCGCCCCGGTCGGTCGAGCAGCGCCCACACCATCCCCGCGGCCAGCAGGGCGATCGGCCAGACGAGGGGGACGAAGGACATCGCGACGGCGAGCAGCAGCGCGACCGTCCAGGCGGCCCGTCCCGCGCGCTTGCGGCGCGTGCGGGGGTCCAGCGCGGCGGCCTCCGACCGGGGGTAGCCGTAGACGCGGGCGGCGTGCACGGCGATCAGCGGGAGCAGGACGAGGACGACGGCGGTCCCGAGGCGCCCGCCCGCGACGGCGCCGGTCGCGGCGGGCAGCAGCGCGTACACGGCGGCGAACCAGGCGCGGACGGCCGGCACCGGGACGCGGCGGCCGGTCGCGCGGGCGCGCCGTCCCGTCCGCGGCGCCTCCACCACCAGCAGGCGCGACGCGCGGTAGGCGGTGAGCCCCGCCAGCGGGACGCTGCCGAGCAGCAGGACCGACACCGCCAGCCACGGCTTTCCGAACGCGGCGGTGGACAGGACGGCCAGGATCCCGACGTACGGGGGGCTGCCGGCGTCGGTGCCGAGCCCCACCGGGTGCCAGCCGGACAGGTACTGCGCCCACAGGTCGCTCGCGCCGCCCCACGCGGGGACGAGCGCGCCGCCGCCGAGCCGCCCGGCGGCAGTCACCAGGGAGCGTTCGGCCGCGACCGCGACGGCGGCGAGGCCGAGCACGACCATGACGCCGGGCCGCGCGAGGAACCGGCGGATCGGGCCGGGCTCGTCGGCCGTGATGTCGTCGGCGACGTCCTCGCGGTCGCGCTCGTGGGCGGCGAAGTACTCCGAGACGGCCTCGCCGGCCCGGCGCAGCACGACCCAGCGCGTCTGGAACCGCCGGACGCTGCGCCGCACGCGCGTGCGGCCCTCGGCGCGGACGGCCCGCGCCCGCCGGAGCCCGCCGGGCGAGCGCAGGACGTCGCCGAGCGCGCGCAGCTCCTCGCGGGCCATGCCCGGCCGCTTGGTCGCCACCAGGACGAGGGCGTGGGCGAGCGACGCCCACACGTTGCGGACGAGGGCCCGCAGCATCGCGCCGAGCGGCTGGTTGGCGAGCAGGGTGAGCAGCGCGTTGCGGCGGTCGCGGCGGGCCGGGTGCTCGGTGGTCATGCCGATCTCGCGGAGCCCGCGCCGGGACGCCTCCGCGTGGTAGACGACGGCGTCGCTCGCGGTGACGACCCGGTACCCGGCGGCGTGCACCCGCCAGCAGAAGTCGAGGTCGTCGCGGAAGATGCCGTACTCGACGTCGAAGCCGCCGAGCTTCTCCCAGACGTCGCGGCGGACGAGCATCCCCGCGCTGCCGACCGACAGCACGTCCCGGACGCCGTCGTGCTGGCCCTGGTCGAACTCGCGCCGGTCCAGGCCGGTGTGGCGGCGCCCGGCGGCGTCGATGGTGACGCCGAGCTCGCGTAGGACGCGGCGGTCGTCCCAGTCGCGGACCTTGGGGCCGAGCACCGCCATGTTGGGGTCGGCGTCGGCCGTGCGCAGCAGCCGGTCGAGCGCGTCGCGGTCGGGCGCGCAGTCGTCGTGCAGCAGCCAGATCCACTCCGTGCGGGGCCGGGACGACCCCTGGGACTGGTCGGCGGGGACGGGGTCGTCGCCGGTCACGGGGGCGGACGCGGCGTCCTGCCGCAGCGCCTCGGCGATGGCCTCGCCGTAGCCGGTGGTGCGGGGCAGCGTGAGGACCTCGCCCTCGCCGACGACCTCCGCGAGGACGGCGGGGCCGCGGTCGCGGCTGCTGGTGTCGACGGTCACGAGGCGCTGCACGGGGCGCGACTGGGTGAGCAGCGCCTTCAGCGCCTCCGGAAGCCACCGCGCGCCGTCGTGCGCGACGAGGACGGCGGTGACGACATGGCGATCGAGTGTGGGGGCCAAGGGTCGCTCGATCTGTGGGACGGACGATGGCAGTGCTGGCCGAACGGCCGGTGCCGAACGGGCATCCGGCGCTGAACGAGCGTCAGCCGTGCCGGCCCTGGGGCCGGCACGGCTGATAACTGTACGCGTGGCCGCGCCGGGCACGCTCCGGATCCCCCGAGATCCGGGGTCGCGGCCCGCCGGGTCAGACGGCCTGGCGCTTCAACTTCCGGCGCTCGCGCTCGGAAAGCCCTCCCCAGATGCCGAACCGTTCGTCGTGCTGCAGCGCGTACTCAAGGCACTCCGTACGCACCTCGCATGCCCGGCACACCTTCTTGGCCTCGCGAGTGGAGCCGCCCTTCTCCGGAAAAAACGCCTCCGGATCCGTCTGCGCGCACAGGGCGCGCTCCTGCCAGCCCAACTCTTCGTCCTCTGTGCCGTGCGCCAGCGGGATGACCACCTCGCTCACAGCGCACCTCCCTGCCCGTGGAACCCCCTGGTCAATGCCCTCCAGAGCTTCCTTCCCCCGGGACGGCATTGAAACTACACGGACGAAATTACACGCGTGTATCAGCCGCCCCGTCAAGCCGGAAGGCATTCCCGGGCGACATAGCGGGTTTTGCCGGGATGGGCATGCTGACCTTCAGATGAAGATCAGTTAATCGGGCGGTCACCGCGAAGGCGAGGCCTCACCGAGGGGGTTCGCGGGAGGCTTCACGGCGGGTCCGGCCGCGGGTCCTACTGCGGGGGCGGGGGGCGGTTGTCCCGGTACCAGTCGCCGCCCTCCTGGTCGCCGGCCTGCGGCGGGGCGGGCTGGGTGCCCTGCGGGCCCTGGTCCTGTCCGGAGCCGCCGCCACCGCCGTAGGCGCGGGTCCACTCGCCCATCTCCTCCTGGTCGGCGGACGGCTGGCCCTGCTGCCCCTGCTGCCCGGCCTGGTAGCCGCCCTGGCCGCCGTACTGCTGGTACTCCTGCTGGCCGTACTGCTGCTGCTCGTAGCCCTGCTGGGCGGGCTGGCCGTACTGCTGGCCGTACTGCTGCTGCTCGTACCCCTGCTGAGGAGCCTGCTGGCCCTCCGCGGCCTGCTGCTGCCCGTACTGCTGGTACTGCTGGTACTGCTGCTGGCCGTACTGCTGCTGCCCGTACTGCTGCTGACCCTGCTGGCCCTGCTGGCCCTGCTGGTAGCCGAAGTCGGGGTAGGCCCCCTGCTGCATCTGCGGCTGCGGGCGCGGGGGCTGCATCCCCTGGAAGACCGTGAAGGCGTACCAGCCGCCCACGCCGACCACGGCCAGGTCGCCGGCGCCGACCAGGAAGGTCGTGAGCTTGCTCACCGCGCCGGCGTAGTCGGAGTTCGCGAGCATCCCGCTCAGCCACGAGATCACGCCGAACAGCGCGATGCCGCCGAGGATGCCGAGCGCCCCCATCGCGATCGTCCGCGCCTGCGGGGTCGGGGTGGCGCCCGAGGTCGTCAGCGCCACCGCGAGGACGACGAGGCCGACCATCGCGACCTGCAGGAACGTCCCGTCGTTGGTCTGGGCGAGGGCGCGCAGCGTGAAGCTGCCCCCGCCGCCGAGAAGCGAGATGATGCCCGCGAGAAGGTGCACGCCCGCCGCGGCGAGCAAAACCCAGGCGGCCGGTTCGCGCAGGCGCTGGACGGCTTCCTTGTTCACGGTGACATCTCCAAGGCTCAGGACGGGCCGTTCCCCATTGCAGGCAAAGCTTTGCATAGTGTCGCCCGGAGCGGCGACCCCTCCGGTCGCCCCGGGGATCACCGTAGGGTTGAGGCCATGAAGATCGTGGCGTTGGCGGGCGGGATCGGCGGCGCCCGTTTCCTGCGCGGGCTCCTGGCGGCCGCCCCGGAGGCGGAGATCACCGTCATCGGCAACACGGGGGACGACATCTCCCTGTTCGGCCTGCGGGTGTGCCCCGACCTGGACACCGTGATGTACACCCTCGGCGGCGGCATCAACGAGGAGCAGGGCTGGGGCCGGGCGGAGGAGACGTTCACCGTCAAGGAGGAACTGGCCGCCTACGGGGTGGGGCCGGGATGGTTCGGGCTCGGCGACCGCGACTTCGCCACGCACATCGTCCGGACCCAGATGCTGGCGGCCGGCTACCCGCTGTCGGCGGTCACCGAGGCGCTGTGCGACCGGTGGCGGCCCGGGGTCCGGCTGCTGCCGATGACCGACGACCAGGTCGAGACGCACGTGGTGGTCGAGGACGAGCAGGGGCGGCGCGCGATCCACTTCCAGGAGTGGTGGGTGCGGATGCGCGCCTCGGTCCCGGCGCTGTCGATCGCGGCGGTCGGCGCAGCGGAGTCCAAGCCTGCGCCGGGGGTCCTGGCGGCGGTCGAGGCCGCCGACGTGGTGCTGTTCCCGCCGTCCAACCCGGTGGTGAGCATCGGGACGATCCTGGCGGTGCCCGGCATCCGGGACGCGGTCGCGGCGAAGACCGTGGTGGGCGTGTCGCCCATCGTCGGCGGTGCGCCCGTGCGGGGGATGGCCGACGCGTGCCTGACCGCGATCGGGGTGGAGACGTCGGCGCGCGCGGTCGCCGAGCACTACGGCCTCGGACTGCTGGACGGCTGGCTCGTCGACGAGGCCGACGCCGACGTGCGGGTCGAGGGCATCGAGGTGCGCTCGCGCCCGCTGCTGATGCGCGACGCCGAGGCGACCGCCGCGATCGCGCGCGCGGCCCTCGACCTCGCGGTGGAGCTGAAGCGGGCGGGGGTCGCCGAGTGAGCGCGGGACCGGGCGGAGCGGACCGCGGGGCCGTCCCCCCGCAGCGGATCGAGGTCTTCGGCGTGCCGGGGCTGCCCGAGGTCGCCGAGGGCGCCGACATCGCGGCGCTGATCCCGGACGGGACCGTCGAGGACGGCGACGTGCTCGTGGTCACCTCCAAGATCGTCAGCAAGGCGGAGGGGCGGGTCTTGGTCGCGGGCGACCGGGAGAAGGCCATCGACGCCGAGACCGTGCGGGTGGTGGCGCGGCGGGCGCACGCGCGCGGCGAGACCCGGATCGTGGAGACGCGGCAGGGGCTGGTGCTGGCCGCCGCCGGCGTGGACGCGTCCAACACCCGGCCCGGCACGGTGCTGCTGCTGCCGGAGGACCCGGACGCCTCGGCCCGGCGCATCCGCGCCGGGGTGCGGGAGCGGACCGGCGCCGAAGTGGCCGTGATCGTGTCGGACACGCTCGGCCGACCCTGGCGCAACGGACTGACGGACGCGGCGATCGGCGCGGCCGGGCTGGCCCCGCTCAGCGACCTGCGCGGGCGCGACGACGCCTACGGCAACCGGCTGGACGCCACGATCACGGCCGTCGCCGACGAGATCGCGGCGGCCGGCGACCTGGTCAAGGGCAAGCTGGAGGGCGTGCCGATCGCGGTCGTGCGCGGGCTGCCCGGCCTGGTCACGCGCGAGGACGGGCCCGGCGCGCGGGCGCTGGTGCGTCCCCCCGAGGAGGACATGTTCCGCTTCGGGTCGGCGGACGTGCTGCGCGCGCGGCGCACGATCCGCGAGTTCACCGCCGAGCCGGTGGACCCGGCGGCGGTGCGGCGCGCGGTCGGCGCCGCGATCACCGCGCCGGCGCCGCACCACACCACTCCGTGGCGGTTCGTCCTGCTGGAGTCGGCCGGGTCCCGGACGCGGCTGCTGGACGCGATGCGCGACGCCTGGGAGGCCGACCTGCGCCGCGACGGCTTCTCCGAGGAGTCGGTCACCAAGCGGCTGCGGCGCGGCGAGGTGCTGCGCCGGGCGCCCTACCTCGTCGTCCCGTGCCTGGTCATGGACGGCTCGCACGACTATCCGGACGAGCGGCGCTCGCGCGCCGAGCGCGAGATGTTCGTGGTGGCGGCCGGGGCCGGCGTGGAGAACCTGCTGGTCGCGCTGGCCGTGGAGGGGCTCGGCTCGTGCTGGGTGTCGAGCACGATGTTCTGCCGCGACGTGGTGCGCGACGTCCTCGACCTGCCGGACGACTGGGACCCGATGGGCGCCGTCGGGGTGGGCCACGCCGCCGCGCCCCCGCGCGAGCGGCCGCCGCGCAGCCCGGACGCCTTCATCGAGACGCGGTGAACCCGGTCCGGTGAACCCGGTCCGGTGACGGCTCGGGAATAGATGCGGAGCGGCCTCGGCTTGAACAGCCGGGGCCGATCTTTTTGTCCGGTTTCTCGGACCCCCAGCGCGGCGCAGAATATGACGATTGGCATAGAGTGCCCGCATGGACGGCACGAGCTCCGCTCTTCGCCGGGCCCTGGCCCGCGCGCGCGACGGCAAGACACTGGACCGATCCGAGGCCACCACACTGCTGCGGGCCCGCGGGGCGCAGCTCGACGACCTGCTCGCCCACGCGGCCCGCGTCCGCGACGCCGGACTGGAGGCCGCGGGCCGCCCCGGCGTCATCACCTACAGCCGCAAGGTCTTCATCCCGCTGACCCGGCTGTGCCGGGACCGCTGCGGGTACTGCACGTTCGCGACCGTCCCGCATCGGCTGGACTCCCCCTACCTCAGCCCCGACGAGGTGCTGGAGATCGCGCGCCGCGGCGCGGAGATGGGCTGCAAGGAGGCGCTGTTCACGCTCGGGGACCGTCCCGAGGACCGGTGGCGCCCGGCCCGCGAGTGGCTGGACGCGCACGGCTACGACGACACGCTCTCGTACGTGCGCGCGATGGCGATCCGGGTGCTGGAGGAGACCGGGCTGCTGCCGCACCTCAACCCCGGGGTGCTGACCTGGCGCGACTTCCAGCGGCTCAAGCCGGTCGCGCCGTCCATGGGGATGATGCTGGAGACGACCGCGACGCGGCTGTTCAGCGAGCGCGGCGGCCCCCACTTCGGGTCGCCGGACAAGGACCCGGCGGTCCGGCTGCGGGTGCTGGAGGACGCGGGCCGCACGAACGTGCCGTTCACGACCGGCATCCTCATCGGGATCGGCGAGACGGTCGAGGAGCGCGCGGACGCGATCTTCGAGATCCGGCGGACGATGCGCGAGTACGGGGCGATCCAGGAGGTGATCGTCCAGAACTTCCGCGCGAAGCCCGACACGAAGATGCGCGACACCCCGGACGCCGAGCTGGAGGAGCTGGCCGCGACGATCGCGGTGACGCGGCTCGTCCTCGGGCCGAAGGCGCGCGTACAGGCGCCCCCGAACCTCGTCGCCGACCAGTACGCGCTGATGCTGCGCGCCGGGATCGACGACTGGGGCGGGGTGTCGCCGCTGACGCCCGACCACGTGAACCCGGAGCGGCCGTGGCCGCAGATCGACGAGCTGGCCGCCCGGACCGCCGGGGCCGGGTTCGAGCTGCGCGAGCGCCTCACGATCTACCCCGAGTACGTGCGCCGCGGTGAGCCGTGGCTGGACCCGCGGCTCGCGGGCCACGTCGCCGCCCTTGCCGACCCCGCGACCGGGCTGGCCCGCGAGGACGCCGTCCTTGAGGGGCGCCCCTGGCAGGAGCCCGACGGCGGCTTCACGGCGTCCGGCCGGACCGACCTGCACACCGAGATCGACACGACCGGCCGCACCGCGGACCGGCGCGACGACTTCGACGAGGTCTACGGCGACTGGGACGCGCTGCGCGACCGCATGGCCGCGCCCCAGCGGTTCGACGCCGACGTCAAGGCCGCCCTGGCGCGCGCGGAGCGCGACCCCGCGGGGCTGTCCGACGACGAGGCGCTGGCCCTCCTGCACGCCGACGGCCCGGAGCTGGACGCGCTCGCCGCGCTGGCCGACGGCCTGCGGCGCGACGCCGTCGGCGACGAGGTCACCTACGTCGTCACCCGCAACATCAACTTCACCAACGTCTGCTACACCGGCTGCCGGTTCTGCGCGTTCGCGCAGCGCCGCACGGACGCCGACGCGTACACGCTGTCCCTGGAGCAGGTCGGCGACCGCGTGGACGAGGCGTGGGAGGCGGGCGCCACCGAGGTCTGCATGCAGGGCGGCATCCACCCGGACCTGCCCGGCACCGCCTACTTCGACCTCGCCCGCGAGGTGAAGCGCCGCGCGCCCGGCATCCACCTGCACTCCTACAGCCCGATGGAGGTCGTGAACGGCGCGTCCCGGACGGACCTGTCGATCCGGGAGTGGCTGGAGGCGGCGAAGGAGGCGGGCGTCGACTCGCTGCCGGGGACGGCCGCCGAGATCCTGGACGACGACGTGCGGTGGGTGCTGACCAAGGGGAAGCTGCCCACCGACCAGTGGGTCGAGGTCGTCACCACCGCGCACGAGATCGGGATCCCGACGACGTCCACGATGATGTACGGGCATGTGGACACGCCCGCGCACTGGGTGGCGCACATCAGGCTGCTGCGGTCGATCCAGGAGCGGACGGGGGGGTTCAGCGAGTTCGTGCTGCTGCCCTTCGTCCACCACAACTCGCCCATCTACCTCGCCGGGCTCGCGCGCCCGGGGCCGACCGCGCGGGAGAACGTCGCCGTCCACGCCCTGGCGCGCATCCTGCTGCACGGCGCGATCCCCAACATCCAGACGTCCTGGGTGAAGCTCGGGGACGAACTGTGCACGCGCGTCCTGCAGGGCGGGGTGAACGACCTCGGCGGCACGCTCATGGAGGA
This sequence comes from Actinomadura sp. NPDC000600, assembly GCF_040492135.1. NCBI lineage: Bacteria > Bacillati > Actinomycetota > Actinomycetes > Streptosporangiales > Thermomonosporaceae > Actinomadura > Actinomadura sp. NPDC000600. The sequence continues at coordinate 27,967 of NZ_JBEUPD010000041.1, read as the reverse complement.
GACGATCAGCCGCATGGCCGGCTCGGAGAACGGCTCGTTCAAGCCCATCAGCGAGTTGGAGGCGATAGCGGCGCGCGCGGGCCGGCCCGCCAGGCAGCGCACCACCCTCTACGGCGAGGTCCCCGCCGAGCGCCTGGAGGCGTCCCGCCGCACGGACGGCATCGGGCACTTCGGGCGGCAGTCGCTCACCCTGACCCCGGTGTCCCGTCCTGTATGACCGGTGAGCGGCGCCGGTGGCGGAGCAGCCCCGCGGGCGCTCCCCGCCGGCGCGGCCCGCTCGGTGTGAAGGGCTGATCAGGGCGCGCCGCGGCGGACGCTGGGGCGGCGCTCGACCAGCTGGTCCGCCGAGCGGCGCAGCTCGCGCAGGACGGCCTCGACCGAGGGCCGCACCTCCGCGCCGACGCGCGTCCACAGGACCATGCGGCGCTCCACGGGGGCGTCCGCGACGTCCCGCACGAGGATGCCCTCCTCCCGCTCGGCGAGCGCGAGGTCGGGCACCAGGCAGACGGCGCCGCCCTGGGCGACCATCGCGAAGATGACCATCAGGTCGTTGGACCGGTAGCGGACGTCGGGCCGGAAGCCGCCCAGCTCCACGCACGTCCGCTCGAGCAGTTCGCCGTGGTTGGTGCCGACGTGCCCGGTCGCCCACCGGCAACCGGCCAGGTCGGCCATCCGCACCGGGCCGTCCGCGCGGGCGAGCGGGTGGCCCTCGGGCATCCCGACCCGCATGGTCTCGGTGACGAGGACCTCGGAGGTCAGCTCGGGCCTGCGCGGGCGCGGCAGGTGCGAGTACTCGTCGGTCAGCACCACGTCGATCTCCTGGAGCACCAGCGCCTGGAGCACCCGGTGGAACTCCTCGTCCAGCACGTCCACCACGAGATCGGGATACGCCTCCGCCAGCCGCGGCATGGCCGGGGCGAGGACGTGCAGCAGCGCCGTCTGGAAGCCGACGAGCCGCACCACCCCCGCGACGCGCCCGCTCGCCGCGAGCGCCTCCTCCTCGGCCCGCTTCGCCCGCGCCAGCAGCGCCTCGGCGTGCACGACGAGCACCTCGCCCGCCTCGGTCAGCCGCAGCCGCCGCCCGGCGCGCTCGACCACCGGCACGCCGACGTCCCGCTGCAACTGCGCGAGCTGCTGCGACACCGCGGACGGCGTGTAGCCCAGGGAGTCGGCGACCGCCGCGAGCGTTCCGCGCAGCTTGAGCTCGCGCAGCACCCGCAATCGCCCGAGATCCAGCATAGTGAAGCGATTCTTACACAATCCCTCCAGAAAGCGTCGCTGGACCTCAATGTTGGACGGAGTCAAACTGTAGGTGCGACGGAAGAAGAGGCGGTGACCCCGGCTCCTCCGCTCGTCCCGCGCGGGAACGCTGCCACTGCGATCCCAAGGAAGAAGAGATGCTGTACGTACTCGGCCTGATCATCGCCCTCGCCGTCCTCGGCCCCCTCTTCGGCGCCGACAGCAGGGACGGCCTCGACTGGGCCCCCAACAACTTCTGGCTGCGCCGCCGGACGGCGCAGGCCCCGGTCAGAAGGACCGGTAGTCCCGGACAGGCAAGCGGGGGCCGCGCCTCGGCGGGTGCATCCCGGACGATTCCAGCAGCCGGGTGACCCGGTAGCGATGACCGGCGTAGGGCTCCAGCAGTTCGAGCATCCCGGCGTCGTCGACCTTGCGGCCCGCCAGCGCCCAGCCGACCAGGCCGGGCAGGTGGTAGTCGCCGACGGAGACGGCGTCGGGATCGCCCGCCGCGCGCTGCCTGACCTCGGCGGCCGTCCAGACGCCGATGCCCGGCAGCGACCGCAGCCGCGCCTCGGCCGGGTCCTCCTCCAGCCGCCGCGCGACCCGCGCCGCCCCGATGATGGTGCGGGCCCGGACGGCCTCCAGCCCGGACCGGTGCCACTCCCACGAGGGAATTCCGATCCAGACCTCCGGCGGCGGCGGAACCCGCATGTGCGGGGCGCCGGGCGCGGGCTGCCCGAACCCGCGCAGCAGGTAGGCCCACGCCCGCCACGCCTCCTGCCCGAGCACCTTCTGCTCCATCACCGCCGGAACGAGCGCCTCGAAGACGCGGCGCGTCCGGCCGATCCTCAGCCCAGGCCGCCTGAGGACCTGGTCGCGGAGGACGTCGTGCCGCGGGACGAACCCGTCCGGCTCGTCGGCGGCCCCCAGTAGTTCGGGCACCCCGTCGAGCAGCCATTCGGCGCCCGGCCCCCACGCCGTGGCCTCGACGGCGCCCCCGGCCCAGCGCAGGCGCAGCGTGCCGGGCCCGTCCGGAGTGTGGGACGCCCGCCAGACGGACCCGTCCCGCTCGATCCGGAACGCCGGATCGCGCGAGCCGCGCCGATGCGGCGCCAGCGCGTCGCGCAGATCCAGCGGCCACGGCGGCCGCCACTCCCGGACCCGGCCGGTGAGGCGCCCAGCGGTCGCCTCACCGGCCACCCCGGACGACGGTTCTGCAACGCTCAACGAGCCGACTCTCCCTGCTTGACGCACCCCACCGGTCCCGCCAAGGCCCTTCCCTGACCTGCGCACCCCGGCGGTACCGGCCCCCAGTCTGCCACCCGCCCGGCGTCTCACTCTCTTCCGGGTGCAAAATATAGAATTCGTCATTTAACGGAATTCTCCTAGCCATTTCCGCAGAGGCTTTGCCCATTCCCTGTCGCCGCCATTGCCTCGGGGCTATTTCCAGCCCTGAAAGCGGTTGTTAATCTGCGGGACAGCACGGCCTCTCAACAAAGGACGAATTCATGGCGAAAATTCCATTCCGGACATCAGTGGTCGCAGCGGCCGCATGCGCCGCCCTGCCCCTGGCCGGGACGATGACCGCGCACGCCCAGGCCCGCACCCAGGCGGCGGCCCTGTTCCAGAGCTGCCAGCAGATCCGCCAGCACGTCCCGAGCGCGCCGAACGGGATCTATCTGCTCTACAACGGCCAGAAGCTCTTCACGGTGTACTGCGCCGACATGGCGACGGCGCCGAAAGAGTACGTCATCCTCGCGAGGACCGGGCAGTCCGTCAATTACTCGCAGTACACCGCCGGCGGCGGGTCCCCCGGGACGAACGTCAGGACCCGGTTCACCCGGCTCCGCCTCGACCCGGCCACGTTCACCGTGGACATCGGCGACCTGAAGTACGCCTCGTCCACCGGGTCGCTCCAGCACGGCGGCGCCACGACCGTGACCAGCATGCCCTACGCCGTCGCGATGTCGTGCACGTCCGCCCCTGACGGCAGGGCCAACATCGATCTCCGGAACACGGCCCTCAAGGTGGACAACACGTTCGGCACCAGGGGCCTCGGCGCCACCGGCACGGCGGACATCGACCCGACCGCGCAGGTGGTGAACCTGCAGGGCGGCGGCTTCTGCGGCTGGATCATGCCGACTCCGGTCCGCTACAACCCGTTCAACCCGAGCCCGGGGATGCCCAACCTCAAGCTGGACTGCGCCGCCCGGTCGAGGTTCTCCATCAGTCTCAACCTCTGCCTCAACCTCACCCAGGCGGCGAGGAACTCGCTGCAGGTGAGCCGGCAAGGCGACCGCAACGTGGTGCGCGAGAGCGGCCGCCCCGTCGCGGAGCTGGGACTCGACGGACGGGTCCGCTCCATCCGCTGACGTCCCCGGTCGAAGACCGCCTCGCACGCACCCCGCGAGGCGGTCTTCCCCCGTCCCGCCTCAACACCCGGCGCCGCGCAAGCGCCCCTCGACGACCCGGCCGAAGGGGTCGTGGACCGCGCCGACCTGGTCGACGCGAAGCGGCGACGGCGACACCAGAGCGCGATGCTTCCCGCAGCACTCATTCAATCACTGGGCAGCGGCCGTCCCACCGGTCGCCAGCGCGGGTTCCCTCGTCCCGTTCTCGGCCGTGGACCCGCATGGCGGCCGCCGGACCACCAGGGCCATGATTGCATGCAGACTGCATGCTAAAATGCTGGCATGGGAGTGATACAGATCCGGGACGTCCCCGACGAGACCGAGCGGACGTTGAAGGCGCGGGCCGAGCATGAGGGCAAGTCGCTGACCGCCTACGTACGGGACCTGCTGAACGAGGAGGCGTCCACCCCGACGCTGGACGAGGTGATGGCCAAGATCGCCACCGATGAGCCCGTGCCCTACAACCCTGACTTCGTCCGGGAGACCCTGCGCGAGGGACGCCGGTGAGCCTGGTCGTCGACGCCTCGATCGTCTTCCGCCTGCTGGCCAACGTCAAGGGCGACGACCTCCTTCGGCAGCGCCTGGCCCGCAAGCTTCACGCCCCAGCGCTGATCGACGTGGAGATCGCCTCGGTTGTGCGCGGGCACACGATCACCACCAAGCCGGAGGTACGCATCTCCGAGGCGCGGGCCCAGATCATGCTGGAGCGTTACGCACAGCTCAAAATCGTCCGCCACCCCATGCTGCCCCTGCAGCGGCGTGTCCTTGAGCTACGCAACAACCTCACCGCCTATGACGGCATGTACGTGGCCCTCGCCGAACTACTGGGGATACCCCTGCTCACCGATGACGCCAAGTTCGCCGGCTCCGCAGGACATCGTGCGGAGATCCACCGCTACCCACCGCCTCAGGTGTGAAGCAGGGCCGCGCGGTGGGCCACCCGGCCGAACCCCGCCCGAGGAATACCTGAAGGACCAGCGCTCCGTCAAGTGATCGACCGCTTCCGTCCGAGGTGCGATCTCCTGATCCCAGAGAACCCTGAGCGGCGGCGTCCTCACTATCGAGGTCGCGGACATCGGCTCCGGTCGCCCCCGCCGCAGGAGGGCCCGGAAGGCCGACGTCAACGGCCGCGGCCTGCAGATCGTCGAGTACCTCGCCGAGAGTTGGGGCCATCGTTCCACCCTGGACGGAGGCAAGATCGCGTGGGCGCGTTGCCTCATCTCGTGAACCCGTGGGAACGCCGGCCGACTGGATCTCGTCACCGCGCTCGGCAGGGAACTCGAGTTCCGTGCATTCCCCTCAGAGGGCTCGCAGACCACGTGACCGGAAAGGCTCCTCGCGGTACGCGGTATGCGGTACGCGGCTACTCGGCGGAGAAGCGGATCGCGGTCGCCGGCAGTTCTACGTTCGGCCAGACCCGGGCACCGTTGAGCAATTGGTTGCCAGGGCCCACGGTCACGCCGTCGCCTATGACGCAGTCTTCCAGGACGGCTCCGGAGCAGATGCGGGCACCGCGGCCGACCACGGAGCGTACGACACGGGCGTCCTGTTCGATCACCGCGTCATCGAACAGGACGCTCGACTCGACGGTGGCCTCGGCGCCGATCCGCGCTCCGGCGCCGACCGAGGTGCCGCCGTCGACCCGGGCCGTGGAGGCGACAGAAGCGTTCTCCAAGAGAAGGACGCCGCTCCCGTCCACCTCGACGACAGGGGACGGCAGGGTGCCGAGGACCAGGTCGTTGACGCCCCGGACGAACGCGGCCGGGGTCCCGACGTCCAGCCAGTACGCGGCCTCGACGTAACCGCAGACCGGTTCGCCCGCCGCGAGCAGTTGGGGAAAGGTCTCGTACTCCGCCGAGACGACCCGCCCGGCGGGGATGCTGCCGATCACGGAGCGGCGGAAGACATAGCAGCCTGCATTGACCTGGTTCGTCGGAGGGTTCGGTGACTTCTCCACGAAATCCATTACCCGCCCGTCCGGCGACGTGGGCACCGAGCCGTAGCGGCGGGCGTCGTCCACGAGCGTCAGATGGAGGGTGACCGCCGCCTCGCCCTTCTCGTGCGCGGCGACCTGAGCGGAGATGTCATGCCCGGACAGGATGTCGCCGTTCAGGACCAGGACGGGACTGTCGGCGTCGCATTCCAGGGCGGAGGAAGCGTTGCGAATCGCGCCTGCGGTGCCGAGCGGCTCGTCCTCGGTCACGTAGACGATGTCCAGGCCGAGCCGCCCGCCGTCGCCGAAGGCCTCGCTGAACATCTCCGCCCGGTACGACGTCGCGAACACGATGCGAGTCACGCCCGCGTCGCGCGCACGCACCAGCTGGTGCTCCAGCAGGGGCACCCCGGCGGTGGGGAGCAGGGGCTTCGGCGTGGAGATCGTCAGGGGGCGCAGGCGGGTGCCCTGACCGCCCACCAGGAGGATCGCTTCCACTCGGTTCCTTTCGCCGGGTTGGAAGCGAGCCTAGTGGGTGCGGGCCTTCGCGTACTGCTCCACGGCCCGCTGGTAGGAGGCCATGTGCGCCTCCGCGGACGCCGACCAGGAGAACCGCTCGGAGCGGGCGTGGGCGGCCTCGGCCAGCTCGGCGCGGCGCGCCGGGTCGTCGATCAGGGCGGCGAGGGCGGAGCCGATGCCGTCCGGGTCGAGCTCGGTGTAGGCGACCGCGTCGCCGCCGACCTCGGGGAGCGGCCCGCGGTGGGTGGTGAGGACGGGCGCGCCGCAGGACATGGCCTCCAGGACGGGCAGCCCGAAGCCCTCGCCGCGGCTCGGGAGCGCGACGACCAGGGCGCCGCCGAAGAACCCGGGCAGGGCCGGCCAGGGCAGGTAGCCGGGGCGCAGGACGCGCAGCTCCAGGGGGACGGTGGCGAGGGCCGCGTCGACCTCGTCGTCCCAGCCGCCGCTGCCCGCGAGCACGAGCGCCGGGGCGTCCTCGCGCCCGGCGCAGGCCTTCACCCAGCCGCGGATCAGGTTCGGGACGTTCTTGCGCGGCTCCAGCGCGCCCAGGTAGGCGACGTAGGGGCGGCCGTGCAGGCCGAGGCGGTCGGAGACGTGCTTGACCTCCGCCTCGGACGGGCGGTGGAAGACCTCGTGGTCGACGCCGTGGTAGGCGACGTCGATGTGGGACGGGTCGGCGCCGAGCAGGCTGACCAGTTCGTCGCGCGTCGCGCGGGACGGGGCGATCAGCCGCGTCGCGCGGCGGGCGGCGGTGCGGGTCGCCGACTTGATGTAGGAGGTGCGCACCGGGTCGTGCAGTTCGGGCTCGGCGAACAGCGTCACGTCGTGGATCGTCACCACGGTCGGCAGGCCCGCGCTCACCGGCATCGTGTAGGTGGGCAGGTGGATGACCTCCGCGCCGACGCGCGCGGCCACGTGCGGCAGGCCGGACTGCTCCCAGGCCAGCCGGGTGGCGCGGTGCGAGAGCGTCGCGGGGCCCGCGACCACCTGCGCGCCGGGCACGAGGCCCTCGTAGCGCTTGGCGTCCGCGCGCTGGCAGGCTACGGCGAGGTCGGCGCCCTGCCGGTGCAGGGCGCACAGCAGCCCGTCCACATACCGGCCGAGCCCGCCGCGGTCGGCAGGCACGGCGGTGGCGTCGAGCAGAATCCGAGGCGCCACGGTCCACTCCCCCATCCAGCGCGGTGGCGTAGATCACTCTTTACTCTTCGAGCGTACGCCCGGAGGGCGCGCACTCGCCGGATCTCGTTCCACGCGATTCATCGTGAGGGGCCCTCCCCACACGATCACCTCTTACGCGCCCCGGCCTTTGCCCATTTCTATCTTTTTCGGGCCCGGACCAGAACGATGCTGCCGCGCTCGTTCGGGGCCGTCCGGTCGGCGAGGGCGACGAGGGGGGTGAGCGGGGCGGCCGCGTTGAAGCCGACCTTGCCCCCGTAGGTGGAAAGCGACAGGTAGAGGCGCTCGGTGGCGGCGGTGCGGAACTGGTAGCTGTACCGGACGAGGTCGAGGCCGCGCTCGTCCATCAGCTTGCTCAGGCTGTCGTGGGTGTAGGTGTGCTGGACGTGGTACTTGGCCTTGTGCGCGTCGCGCAGTTTCGGCCAGGCGTCGGCGCGGCTCAGCACGTCGGCGGACATGAAGATCTCACCGCCCGGCTTGAGGACCCGCGCCATCTCGTCCAGCGACCTGCCGCCGTCGTCGAAGTGCTCGATCGCGCAGACCGACAGGACCGCGTCGAACGAGCCGTCCGCGAACGGGAGCCGCAGCGCGTCGCACTCGACCAGCGCGGGGGCGTGCGCGAGCGTCCGCCCGTAGACCATCTTGCCGCGGGCCAGGTCGATCGAGACGGCGTCGGCGCCGCGCCGGCGCGCGCGGCCGGCCCAGTAGCCGTCACCGCCCGCGACGTCGAGGACCCGCTTGCCGCGCAGGTCGCGCCCCATCCAGTCGAGCAGCGTCCCCGCCTCGCGGTACCGGCACACGTGCACCTGGTGCCCCATGAAGGCGACCACATCCGAAATCTTCATCGCCCCCCAACTCTAGGCCGATCGGACGGCCGCGAGGTCACGTTCGCCTACGCTGGGCGCGTGAAGATGAAGGTCGTCGCCGTCCGGGGCCTGCGCGTGCTCCTGGTCCTGCTCGCGCTCGCGTTCTGCGGCTACAGCGTGGCGTCCCAGTGGGACGCGACGGTGGACGCGTTCCAGCAGATGTCGTGGGCCGCGCTCGCCGGGGCGCTCGCCGCGGGGCTGGCGGGGCTCTTCGTCTGGATGCTCGGCTGGCGGGAGTTCCTCGCCGGGCTCGGTTCGCCGCTGCCGGTGCGGGCCATCTTCCGGATCTCGGGGATCAGCCAGCTCGGCAAGTACGTCCCGGGCAAGGTGTGGGCGCTGGTCACCCAGATCGAGATGACGCGCGAGCACAAGGTGCCGCCCGAGCGCAGCTTCGGCTCGACGCTGCTGGCGGTCGCGACGTCCACCTCGTGCGGGCTCGCGGTCGCGGCGGTGACGCTGCCGCTGACGTCCGCGGCGGCGCGCCGGGAGTACTGGTGGCTGTTCCTGCTGGCGCCCGTCCTGCTGGTGATGCTCCACCCGAAGATCGTGAGCTGGGCGCTGGGCGTGCTGCTCAGGCTCGTGCGGCGGCCGCCGCTGGAGCACCCGGTCAGCCTGGGCGCGACGCTCAGGGCCGTCGGGTGGACGGTCCTCGGCTGGGCCCTGTTCGGCGTGCACACCTGGCTGCTGTGCGCGGCCGTGGGCGGCGACGGCAAGGGGCTGCCGTTCCTGGCGACCGGGGCGTACGCGCTGGCGTTCGTCGCCGGCTTCCTCGTCTTCATCGCGCCGGGCGGCATCGGGGCCCGGGAGGCGGCCCTGACGGTCGTGCTGACGCCGGTGCTCCCGGCGGGCGCCCCGGTCGTGGTCGCGATCGCGTCCCGGGTGCTGCTGACCGCCGCCGACCTCCTGAACGCGGGCGTCGCGCTCCTGCTCGGCAGGACGGCCCCGGCCGCCGGGAATGAACCGCGGCCGGAGGAACTTGTGACCGGTACGCAGCCCACGACGGGCGCGCAGCCTACGAAGGAGGGACCGTGACGGCCCCGATCACCGTGACCGACGCGACGTTCGCGGACGAGGTCCTGAGCAGCGACACTCCCGTACTGGTCGACTTCTGGGCCGACTGGTGCGGGCCGTGCCGGATGATCGCTCCGATCCTGGAGCAGATCGCGCAGGAGCAGGACGGCAAGATCAAGATCGCGAAGATGGACTACGACGCGAACCCGCAGACGCCGGGCAAGTACGGCGTCATGGGCCTGCCGACCCTGCTGCTCCTCAAGAACGGCGAGGTCGTGGAGCAGATCGTCGGCGCCAAGCCGAAGCGCGCCCTGATGAAGGTCATCGAACCGCACCTTTGACTTCCTCCCCTCCAGGGTGGGAGGGGGGTCCTACGGCTCGCGCCGTAGGGGTTTCTGCTTCGCAGCCGACTGCGGAAGGGGAGGGCCCCTGCCGTCTGACATCAGCTCCACAGACATCGCCGGGGTCTCCCCTGGCTGCGGCTCGACCAGCCGCAAGGATGTTCTTGGCCGCATTAATGTCCCGGTCGTGCCGGGTGCGGCAGCCCGGACACGTCCAGCGCCGGGTCGACGGGCTCAGCTCGGCGAGCAGATGCCCGCAGGCCGAGCAGGTCTTGGACGAGGGGTACCACCGGTCGATCACCACCAGGGTCCGTCCGGCCCGTTCGGCCTTATACTCCAATTGGCGGCGGAACTCACCCCACCCGCAATCGGAGATCGCCTTGGCGAGCTTGCGGTTCCTCACCATGTTGGCGACGGCGAGGTCCTCGATCACGATGACGTCCGCCCTGCCGACTAGGGCGGTGCTGGTGCGGTGCAGGAAGTCGGTGCGGGCGTCGCGGACCTTGCGGCAGGCCCTGGCGATCTTGATCTTGGCCTTGCGCCGGTTGCTGCTGCCGGGCCGCTTGCGGGCCATGCGCCGCTGGTACCGGGCCAGGTTGCGCTGCTTGTTCTCCAAGTGGCGGGGGTTGGCGATGCGCTCCCCGTCCGAGGTCACCGCGAAGTTGTTGAAGAGGGCGGCCTGGTCGGGGTCAGGGTAGGCCCGGCACTTGTATGCCGTCCGCATGACCACAACATTACTAGTGGATGGGACGGCTGTAAGGGTTTTCGGTTACAGCGGGGACCGCCCCTGGATGCGCCGGGCCGCCCGGCCTCACCGTGCCCCTCACCCTGGCCGCCTGATACCCCGACCAGCAGACCCCGCACCGATCATCACCTGCGCGGGCCCGCCGCCGCCTGCCCGGTAGCGGTGGTCAGTTCCCGGTCAGGGCGTCGAGGTAGGCGGCCCACAGCGGGCCGTGGTCGACCGGGCGCACGCCGGAGCGGAGACGCTCCGGCTCGCCTGGCTCGTAGAAGCGGCGCAGGGCTGAGGCGAGGGACGCAACGTCGTCCGGTCGGCAGATCAGGCCGTCGACGCCGTCGCGGATTTGGGACGTGAAGCCCCCCACATCGGTTGCGATCACCGGTAGCCCCTGCTCGTGGGCCATCCAGACGTTCTGTGACGCGGTCGCCGTCCGGTACGGCAGGACGAGCGCGTCGGCGGCGGCGAAGAGTCCCGGAACATCGGCGGCGGGCACGTAGCCGGGCCGCAGTTCCACCCGTGACGCCAGGTCGAGCGAGCGGATCAGCTCGCGGGTCTCGTCGAGGCCGCCCCAGAACTCCCCCGCGACGGTCAGCGCGACGTCGTCCGGGCCTTCGGCGAGGGCCCGGAGCAGGACGTCCAGGCCCTTGTACGGGCGGACGATCCCGAAGAACAGCAGCCGCCGGCGGACCTTCCCGTCACCGGGCGCGGCGGCGGTGGCCGTCGGCAGGTGCGCGGCCATCTCCGCGACCCGCACGGGCCGCCCCGTGAGCGTGCGCGCCAGCTCCGCCTGGGCCTCGGTGTGGACGAGCACCCCGTCGACCTTCCGCAGCAGGCGCCGCATCAGCGGCTCGTCGTACGGCTTGCGCTCGTGCGGCAGGACGTTGTGGCACAGCGCCACCACCGGGGTCCGGCCGCGGAGGCCGGCGAGGATCCCGAGGTAGGACGGCACCTGGACGGTGCTCAGCACCACCAGGACGACCAGGTCGCTCGACCGCAGCGCGCGGCCGGTGCGCCACCAGCCGTCGGGGCGGCGCCAGTCGAGCCGGCGCCGGGTCCCGGGGAACGGCTCCCCCTCCGGCTCGGAGATCGTCTGCTGCCCCGGGTACAGGAACGAGGGGTACTGGGCCCGCCACGACTCGATGACGACGTCGTGGCCCGCCGCCGCCAGCCGGTGCGCCAGCTCGGTGGTGTGCCGGGCGCCGCCGCCCTTGTAGGGGAACGCGGGCCCGACGATCGCGACGCGCATGCCGCTAGACGTCGCCGCGGGAACGGACGATCAGGTCGGCCAGCAGCGCCAGCGACGCGATGATCAGCCCCGTCACGAAGATCATGATGGTGTTGTTGGCGAAGTAGCCGAAGTGCACCACCATGTCGAACACGCCCTTGAGCAGCCCGATCACGATCAGCCACAGCGCGGGCGGCATCAGCACCTTGAGCGGGTTGAAGTACATGACCATCCGCAGCACCTGCAGGATGTAGCGGTAGGCGTCCTTGGTGAAGTGGAACTTCGACTTCCCGGCCCGCTTGGCGTAGTCGATCGGCATGTACCGGACCGGGTGCTGGTTCGACAGGAACGCGATCGTGATCGTCGTGACGCAGGAGAACCCGGGCGGCAGCAGCCGCAGGTACGGCAGCGACACCTCGCGGCGGAACGCGCGCAGCCCCGAGTTCAGATCGGGGATCCTGGTGTTGGTGAGCCGCTCGGCGATCTTGCGGATGAACCACTTGGCGGGCACCCGCAGCGCCTTGTGCGTCCCCTCCTCGGTCGTGCGCGCCCCGACGACCTGGTCGACCGCCGGGTCGGTGTCGAGGACCTCGACCAGCTCCGGGATCCGCTCGTTGGGGTAGGACATGTCGGCGTCCGTCCACACGACGATGTCGCCGCGGGCCTGCTGCGAGCCGATGCGCCGGACGGTGCCCGACCCGCTGTTGTGCTGGAACGCCATGATGCGCATGTTCGGGAAGCGGGGCGCCGCCTCCTCCAGCCGGGCGAGCGTCGCGTCCGTCGAGCAGTCGTCGACGGCCAGCAGCTCGTAGGTCTTGCCGCTGGCGTCCATCGCCTTGCAGATGCGCTCGACCTCGTCGATCACGTGGTCCTGCTCGTTGTAGCACGGCAGGACGATCGTGACGTGCACGGCGTCGGACGCGTCGACCGCGGCGGGCGCGGGACCGGGCGCGGGGACGGGATCGGGCGCGGGCGCGGGTTCGGACGCGGGCTCCACATCGGCGGGCGGCTGGGGCGTCGGCTCGACAGACTGGGTGCTCACGCAGCGCGAGGATACTCGCCCCCGCGCGCATCGGCGGCCACTACGGCCGCGCGGGCTCGGCCGTCCACACGTCCATGGTCAGCCCCCAGGTCCCGCCGGGCGGGCCGGTGAGGGTGCGCCCGTCCTGCCGCGTCACCACGTGCAGCACCCGCCGCGGCGTCCCGTAGGGGGCGACCTGGTCGGGCCTCGAAGCCATGATCACCGGGCGCCGCCCGGCCCGGTACACCCCGGCGACGACGCCCTGCACGTCGTCGCGCGACGCGGCGCCGGTCGTGCGGGCGGCGGGCAGCCCGCACATCCCGCGGACGACCTGGAGGAACCGGTCGGCGGTGGCCTGCTCGACCACCACGACCGAGGCGCCCGGCCGCAGGGAGCGGCACATCCCGTCCACCGCGGCGACCTCGCCCTGCTCGGTGCGCGTGACCAGGTAGCCGCCGGACGTCAGCACGACCGGCACGAGCATCAGCGCGACGCCGGCGACCGCGCACGCCCGCGCCGCCTTCGGCCCGTACCCGAGCCGCCGGACGCGCCGGACGGCCCAGGCCGAGGCGAACACCGTGAACAGCAGCACGCCGGGGATGACGAGGCCGATCAGCCGGCGGGACGCCCACGGATGGTCGGGGGTGATGCCGGGCCGCACCAGCACCTGCGCGGTCGTCCACACGACCATCGCGAAGGGCAGCAGCCATTCCGGCGACTGCCCGCGCAGCAGCCGCCGCACCAGCAGCGCCGCGCCCACCGCGGCGAACAGCAGCGCGGGGACGCCGATGTACCAGACGACCCAGTACAGGGACAGCTCGGAGTACTGCCGGGTGCCGTCCACCGGAAGGTGCTGGATCTTCTGGACCATCTCGATGAACCGGACGTTCAGCTCGTCGTCCCGGGTCGCGGGCGGGCGGCGGACGGTCTGCACCAGCGGCCGGACCGCGAAGCCCACCAGCACCAGCACGGTGAGGACGGCGGCGGCGCCGGGCGCCCGGCCGCGCGCGACCGCCGCGCCGGCGCGGCGCAGCCGGGTCCCCGTCCGGTCCCACCGCAGCGCGGCCGCCATGAGGACGGTCAGGACGAGCACCGCCGCGGCGATGGCCGCCAGCGGGACGAGCGACGACCGCAGGTAGGACAGGTAGGGCCGGGACATCGTGAAGCCCTCGACGACTCCGGCGCCCGCGCCGAGCAGCAGGCCCCCGGCCGTCCAGTACCCCGCCGTCCGCCGGCGCGCGATGAGCAGGCCCGCGAACGCCACCACCGGCAGGACGTCCCGCAGTCCGTCGATGCGGACGAGCACGATCAGGCCGAGCGCCGCCCCGGCGAGGAAGGCCTTGAGGCCGGCGACCCGCCCGTCCCGGCCGTCGCCGGCGTCCTCGCGGGAGTCGTACATCAGGGACAGGCCGCCCAGCAGCAGGATGATGGCGGGCAGCTCGCTGAACGTGTTGCGGGAGACGTAGAGCATCGGCAGCGTCAGCGCGAGCAGCAGCGCCCCGGCGGGCGCCCAGCGGGGGCCGACGAGGCGCGCGACCAGCCCGGCGAACGACAGCACGCAGCACGCGCCGAGCAGCGGCGCCATGAGCAGCATCCCGTGGGCGCCGCCGATCCATCCGGCGGGCGCCAGCACCAGCGGCCATCCCGCCATGAACTGCGGGACGACGGCCCCGCCGTCCTGGTAGAAGGCGGGGCTGTCGAAGCGCAGGACGCCGTGCGCGCCCCCGAACGCCCCCTCCATCAGCGGGATCGGCAGCGACCCGTGCTCGGCCAGCCAGGTCGCGAACTGGACGTAGGACGCCGGGTCGCGGCGGACGACGATCTGCTCCGAGCACATGACGATCTGGAGCACCAGGAACGCGGCGGTGACGGCGAAGACCGACCACACCGGCCAGCGCTGCCCCGGGTGCGGGCCCTCCGAGCGTCCGCCCGGAACGTTCCCGGGGCGGGACCGCAGGCCGAGCCACAGCACCAGCGCCGCGACGGGCAGGAACAGCGCGACCGCCGGGGCCGGGCGGAAGACGCCCGCCATCAGCAGCGGCAGCGACACCGCCAGCCACGCGACGACGACCAGCGCCGGGGCCGCGGTGGCCCGGGCGAGCAGCCGACCAGCGTCCATGGTTCCGCCCCGTGCTCCGGCGCCGCGGTGCCCGCCGTCGCCTTCCTCGGCGCCGGCCGGCTCGCCTCCACGGCGTGCGCCCGCCACTGTTGCGTCCTTCACCCGTGCGGAGCGTAGCGGCACCGGGGCGGTGGCGGCGCCACGACGATCATGCGGGCATACGCTCGGAGCATGAGCGCACAAGCCGGGGACGCGGGCACGCCCGCGGAGCTGCTGCGGCGGCGGGTCGCCGGCGACCCGTCCCGACCGCTGGTCACCTTCTACGACGACGCGAGCGGCGAACGCGTCGAGCTGTCCGCGCGGACGTTCGACAACTGGGTGGCGAAGACGGCCAACTTCCTGGTGGACGGCCTCGCCGCCGAGCCGGGCACCCGGGTCGTCCTGGTCCTGCCGCCGCACTGGCAGACCGCGGTGTGGCTGATGGCCTGCTGGTCGGCCGGGCTCGTCGCCGAACCGGTCGACCCCGAGGCGTTCGGGCGGGGCGGCGCCGAACCGGCCGGGGCCTCCGGTCCGTACATCCTGGCGGCGGCGCAGGAGGTGCTGGACGACGTGCTCGCGGACGAGGTGCTCGCAGGAGGGGCCGAAGAGGTCGTCGGCCTCTCGCTGCACGCGCTCGGCGGCCCGCTCGCCGACTGCCCGCCCGGCGTGACCGACTACGCGGCGGAGGTGCGCACGTACGGTGACCGGTTCACCGCCCCCGGTGTGGCCCCGGAGGCGCCCGCGCTGAGTGTGACAAAGACCACATTCAGCGGAGCGGACCTGGTGGGCGCGGCGCGCGGGGCCGTTGAGAAATGGGAGCTGGACGCCCGCGACCGGCTCCTGGTTGACATGTCCTTCGCCACACTCGACGGGGTACTGACCGGTCTTCTCGCACCACTAGCCTCGGGTGCTTCCGTCATAATCCAACGAAACTTTGACAAAGCCGCCCTAGATCGTCGCCTGACCCTGGAGCATGTGACGGTGGTGGCCGGTACGTCCGGACCGAATGCGGAATCCGGCTCCCCGTACCGCCTCCCCTGACCTACGCTTCCCTTTGCCCTCGTCCCGTCCGTTCGAACCATGAGCCCACGGGCCGCCCCCAGCCGGGGAACGGCCCCCGGACCCCCGGAACCGCCCATACCCCCGGACCTCGGAGCCGATGAACAGCAACCCGATGTACATGGAGTACGTCGACGACGCCGACCCGCAGCCGGCGCCGCGACGCGGCTGGCGCATCCTCGGCTGGGTGTGCATCGGACTGTCGGCGGTCATGGTGGTCGGTTCGCTCACCGCGTACGGCCTGTACCGCCAGGCGTTCGGGAACATCTCGCACGAGGACGTCAACGCCCAGCTCGGCCCCAACCGGCCGAAGAAGCTGAACAGCGCGATGAACATCCTGATGCTCGGGTCCGACACCCGCGAGGGCGCGAACGCCAAGTACGGCCGCTCGCTGAAGAACGAGGTGCCGCGCTCGGACACGATGATCCTGCTGCACCTGTCCCCCGGCGGCGGCCAGGCGATGGGCATCAGCTTCCCCCGCGACCTGATGGTCCGGATGCCCTCCTGCAAGAGCCGCAAGGGCGGGGTGATCCCGGCCCAGACCCGCGCGCAGATCAACTCGGCGTTCAGCAACGGCGGCGCGGCCTGCGTCATCAAGACGATCGAGAGCATCTCCAACATCCGCATCGACCACTTCATGCAGGTCGACTTCAACGGGTTCAAGTCCATCACCAACGCCGTCGGCGGCGTGCCGGTGTGCCTGCCGAAGGACGTCAACGACCCCAAGTCCAAGCTCAGGCTGAGCAGGGGCAAGCACGTGATCAAGGGTGAGACGGCGCTGGCGTACGTGCGCGTCCGGCACGGCCTCGGCGACGGCTCCGACACCGACCGCATCAAGCGCCAGCAGAAGTTCATGGGCGCGCTCGCCAGCAAGGCGATGAGCGCGGGCGTGCTCAGCAACCCCCGGCGCATGCTCCAGCTGATGAACGCCGTGACCAAGTCGCTCACCACCGACAAGGAGCTGACGCCGCAGGTCATGATGGACATCGGCCAGGAGATGCAGGGCATGACCTCCGGCAAGCTGCGCTTCGTGACCGTCCCCTCCGGGCCCGACCCGCTCGACCCGAACCGGGTGGCGCTCACCCCGAACGCCCAGCCGTTCTTCGCCGCCGTCCGCAACGACAAGACCGTGCCGAAGGAGCCCAAGCCGGGCGCCACGAAGATCCCGCCGAGCCAGGTGCGCGTGCGGGTCTACAACGGCAGCGGCATCGACGGGCAGGCCGGGCGCGTCGCCACCGACCTGGAGTCGCAGGGCTTCCAGGTCACGGTCGGCGGGAACGCCCCCTCCCCCACCGCCGTCACCAAGGTGATGTACGGTTCCGGTGCCGACCAGCAGGCCCAGACCCTGACCGCGCTGATCCCGAGCAACCCGCAGGCCGCGGCGCGCACCACGGGCGGCACGCCGGGCGTCGTCGACCTGGTCGTCGGACGCGACTGGACGAAACTCAAGAGCGCCGGCAGCGGCATCCCGAAGCAGCAGGGTGAGATCCGCGCCAGCGACGACATCTGCAAGGAGACCTGACCGGGCAGCCGTATGACCTACACCACCAGGCCCTCGGGGGCCGACGCGGCACAGCGAGACGAACGGCCGTCGTCCACGGACCCGGCGGCGCCCCCCGCGGCGGGGGCGCCCGGATCCGCGGGCACCGCCTCCTCCGGCGGGGCGGCGCCGCAGGGCCCCGCGCGCAAGGTGCGCGACCCGTTCTTCGACAACGCGAAGTACTTCGCGATCCTCCTGGTGGTGGCGGGACACTCCCTGGCCAACCTGCTGAACGTCCCGATGGCCAAGGGGCTCTACCTGTTCGTCTACATGTTCCACATGCCGCTGTTCATCGTGATCACCGGCTACTTCTCCCGGAACTGGACGTTCGCCGGCGGCAAGGCGCGCAAGCTCATCACCAACGTCGGGGTGCCGTACGTGGTGTTCGAGTTCGCCTACTCGCTGTACGACTGGCTCGCGGGCCGCAACCACCTCGAGATCAGCCTGCTGAACCCGTACTACCTGACGTGGTTCCTGTGCGCGCTGTTCATGTGGCGGCTCTCCACGCCGGTCTGGCAGCAGATCCGCTGGCCGCTCGCCGTGGCGACGGTGTTCGCGCTGCTGTCGTACATGAGCGACCTCGGCGGGACGTTCGACATCCACCGGGTGATCGGGCTGCTGCCCTTCTACGTGCTCGGCCTCACGCTGAAGCCGGCGCACTTCGAGCTGCTGAAGCGGCCGGCCGCGCGGCCGATCGGCGCGGCGGTGCTCGCCGCCGGCCTCGCCGGCTCCTACCTCGTCATGAACCACATGTCGCGGGACTGGATCTACTGGAAGCACCCGCACTTCGCGCTCGGCGTCGGCAACTTCGCCGGCACCCTGATGCGGCTCGCGATGTTCGCCGCCGCGGTCGTGCTCGTCGCCGCGTTCCTCAGCCTCGTCCCGCGCCGTGAGCACTGGTACACCAAGCTCGGCGCCTACACGCTCTACGCCTACCTGCTGCACGGGTTCGTCACCCGGCTGCTCAACTTCACCGGCTGGTGGGGCGCCGACTGGATGCACACCCCGCTCGGGGTCGTCATCGTGGTCGCCGGCGCCCTGGTGGTCGGAACGTTCCTGTGCTCCGCCCCCGTCGTCCGGACGATGAGCTGGGCGCTGGAACCGAAGATGACGTGGGTCTTCACCCCCCTGAGAAGGCCCGCGCGCTCCCGCTGAACACCCGGCCCGCTCCCCCCTGAGGCCCGAACCCCCCGGAGATATGACCGACGTCCTCCCCACGCCGCCTCCCGCCACGGGCAGTACGCCTCCCGCCACGGGCAGTGCGCTAGCCGCACCCACCGCACCTCCCATACCCGCCGCACCTCCCATACCCGCCGCGCCCCCCATGCCCACCGCTCCCATGCCCGTCGCTCCCCTGCCCGCCGCGCCTCCCGTCCCCGGCCCGCGCCCCGCGCCCGACGCGCCGCTCGCGGCCGGTGCACCCGGTCCGGACGCCGGGAGCGCGCCGACCGCGGCCGCCCCGGACGCGGCGGCGCCGAAGCCCGCTCCGCGCGCTCGGGACGCGTACTTCGACAACGCCAAGTTCTTCACGGCCGTCCTGGTCGTGGTCGGCCACTTCTGGTCCCAGTTCGGCGACAGCCGGGCGGCACACGCCGCGTATGTCGTCCTGTACGCCTTCCACATGCCGGTCTTCGTCTTTGTATCCGGCTATTTCTCGCGCGGATTCATGCGTTCGACGGACAAGTTCCGGAGCGTCCTGCCCACACTGGTCGTCCCCTATGTGATCTTCATCGTGCTCTACCGGGCGCAATTGGTCCTCCTCAACGGGGTCGAATTCCGGCTGAGCGAGCTGTTCCGGCCGCATTTCCTCATGTGGTTCCTGGTGGCGCTCGTGTTCTGGCGGCTGAGCGCCCCGCTCTGGGGGCACCTGCGCCACCCGGTGGCCGTCTCGGTGGCGTTCTGCCTCGTCGGCGGGAGCTGGGCGTTCACCGCCGACTCCACGCTCAGCCGCACGGCCGGGCTGCTGCCGCTCTTCGTCCTCGGGCTGACCGTCGACCCGGAGCACGTGCGCCGGCTGCGCGCCGGCCGGGCGCGGTGGGCCGGGCTCGCCGTGCTGGCCGCCGCCCTCCCCGTCGCCTACGTCTGGGAGCTCGGCACGGTCGTCCCCAGGATCGACAGCGGTCTCCTCTACTGGAACCAGGGCTACGAGGCCATGGGCTTCGGCACCGCCGAAGGCATGATGTGGCGGCTCGTGGCCCTCGCCTTCGCCGTTCTCCTCGGCGCCGCCTTCCTCGCGTGCGTCCCGCGCGGCCGGTCCTGGTACACCGAGATGGGGACGCGGACGATGTACGTGTACCTGCTGCACGGGCTCGTCATGAAGTCGTTCGACTACACCGGCGTGCTGGACGAGCCGGTCCTGCACAACCCCTTCGGCATCGTCTCGGTCACCGTGGCCGCCGCCGCGCTCGGCGTCGTCCTCGCCACCGCCCCCGTGCGGCGGTGCACCCGGTGGGCGGTCGAGCCCGACGCGCGGCGGCTCCTCCGCCCCGCCCCCGCCAGGACCTGAGGTTCAACGCTGACCTGTGGGTATAGTCCAGAATCACCGAGTAGTTGATTGGCCTTCGCGTGAGCTCTGATCACGACATCTCTTTGAGCGTCATCGTGCCCGTGCACAAAGTGCAGGGGTACATCAGGCAATGCCTTGATTCCATCCTCGACCCGGATCTCCCCAATCTCGAAGTCATCGCCGTCGACGACCGCTCACCGGACGGCTGCGGTGAGATCCTCGACGAGTTCGCCGAGCGCGACCCGCGCGTCAAGGTCCGGCACCTCGGCGAGAACGTCGGGCTCGGCCGCGCGCGCAACATCGGGCTCGACATGGCGACGGGCGACTACGTCTGGTTCTTCGACAGCGACGACTACGCCACCGAGGGCGCCGTCCGCGCGATCTGCGACCGCCTCGCCGAGACCCGCCCCGACGTGCTGGTGTTCGACTACGCCCGGGCCTACTGGAACGGCAAGGTCAAGCGCAGCATCATCAACGACCTGTTCCGCGAGCCGCCCGCGCCGGACGTGTTCACCCTCGCCGAGCGGCAGAGCGTCCTCGAGATGATGATGACGGCGTGGAACAAGGCGATCCGCCGGGAGTTCCTGCTCGACCTCGGGCTGCGCTTCAGCGGCGGCTACTACGAGGACGTCAACGTCACCTACCCGATCCTGATGGCCGCCGAGCGGCTCAGCCTGCTGGACCGGGTCTGCTACATCTACCGGCAGCGCCGCCGCGGCGCGATCACCAAGACCGCGAGCGCGAAGCACTTCGACGCGTTCGCGCAGTACGACCGCATCTTCGAGTTCATGGACGGGATGGGGGCGAAGGCCGACCCGTTCCGCCCGCTGATGTTCGACCGGACGATCTGGCACCTGCTCGTCATCCTGGAGCGGCCCGACCGCGTCCACGGGTCGGAGAAGGCCCGCTTCTTCGCGGAGATGTCGAAGACGTACGGCGAGTACGAGCCGGCCGGGCACGTCCCGCCGGACGACAAGCCGTTCCTGGCCGACAAGCACCGGATGATCAAGGCGGGCGACTTCCGCGGGTACGAGCGGGTCCGGGCCGCCGAGGCCAAGGACAAGGCCGGGAGCCGGGCCGGCAAGGCGGCCAAGATCCGCAAGCGCGGCGTGCTGCTGGGCAAGGAGCTCGCCAAGGAGCGCTACTACCAGATGCAGCGGCGCCTCCCGGTCGAGGAGGACCTCGCCGTCTTCGCCGCGTACTGGTACCGCGGGTACGCCTGCAACCCGGCGGCGATCTACGAGAAGGTCCGGGAGCTGGCCCCGGACATCCGCCCGGTGTGGATCGTCAAGCCCCGCGCGCGCAGGACGATGCCGGAGGGCGTCGACTTCGTCGTCGCCGGCTCCGCCGAGTACTACCGGACGCTGGCCCGCGCCAAGTACTTCGTGAACAACGTGAACTTCCCCGACAACTACGTGAAGCGGCCGGGGCAGGTCCACATGATGACGCAGCACGGCACGCCGCTGAAGAAGATGGGCCTCGACCAGATGGAGTACCCGGTCGGCGCCAACGACATGGACTTCAAGGCCCTCATCGCCCGGTCGGACCGCTGGGACTACCTCGTCTCGTCCAACCCGCTGTCGACCGAGGCGTGGGAGCGCGGGTTCCCCTGCGACTACGAGATGCTGGAGATCGGCTACCCGCGCAACGACCGGCTCGTCCGGGCCGACGGCGACGAGCGCGCCCGGCTGCGCGCCGAGCTCGGCGTCCCGGACGGCGCGACCGCGATCCTGTACGCGCCGACGCACCGCGACTACCAGCGCCGCTACACCCCCATGTTCGACATCGGGCGGGTCGCGGACCAGCTCGGCGACGGGCACGTCCTGCTGCTGCGGGCGCACTACTACTACAAGATCAAGAACATGGCGGCCGACCTCGGCTGGCCGGAGGACCGGGTCATCGACGTGTCCCGGCACCCGTCCGTCGAGGACCTCATGATCGCCTCGGACGCGCTGCTCACCGACTACTCCTCGGTCATGTTCGACTACGCCAACCTCGACCGGCCGATCGTGGTCTACGCCAACGACTGGGAGACCTACCGGCTCACCCGCGGGGTCAACTTCGACCTGACGGAGACCCCGCCCGGCGTCGTCGCCACCACCGAGGCCGAGCTGGTCGAGGCGTTCACGTCCCGGTCCGCGTGGAGCGACGCGGCGGCGAAGGACCTCGCCGACTTCCGCGCGCGGTTCTGCCCGTGGGACGACGGGCAGGCGGCCGAGCGCGCCGTCCGCCGCATGTTCCTCGGCGAGAAGGTCCCGAACCCGCCGCGGTAGGCCGCGCGGCCGGACGCCGCCGCGGCGGCGTCCGGCGACCGCCCCGTCATGCCCGGTCACCCCCGAAGGAGTGGGTCGCTTGTCCGCCAGCAGGGTCAGTGTCGTCGTGCTCGCGCACGGGGCCGGGGAGTCGCTCGCCGGAACCCTCGCCTCGATCGCCGCCCAGTCGCACACCGACCTGCGGGTGCTGGTGGTGGACGACGGCGCCGGCGCCGCCGCCGGGGCCGTCCTGCCCGACGAGCGGTTCCGCGTCGTCCGGCAGGGCGCGCCAAGCCGGGGCGCGGCGCGCGGCCTCGGCGCCGCCGGGAGCGAGGGCGACTTCCTGCTGTTCGTGGACGGCGGCGACGAGCTGCCGTCGGAGGCCGCCGCGACGCTGGTCGAGGCGCTGGAGTCGTCCGGGTCCGACATCGCGGTAGGCCGCGAGGCCGAACGCCGCGGGACGGACCGGGCGGCCGCGTGGCGCCCCGTCGAGCCGTCCCTCCCGCCGGTCACCGGCACGGACGTGCGCCGCACGCCCGACCTCGTCCGCGAACGCGGCCTCTCCGGGAAGCTGTTCCGGCGGTCGTTCTGGACGTCGCACGGGCTGGAGTTCCCCGACCTCGGCCGGTACGAGGACCTGCTCCCCGCGCTCCAGGCATTGCATGTTGCGACGGGCGTCGACGTGCTGCCCGACGTCGTCCTGCGCCGCCGGGGCGAGCGGTTCCCGGCGACGACGGAGGCACAGGAGATCGCGGACGGGTTCGCCGCCGTCGCCCTCGCCGCCGCCTGGCTCGGCGAGCACGGCCACGCCCGGTCGCGGCGGCGGCTCCAGGCGCTCGCGGCGGCCGAGGAGCTGCGGGTGTTCCTGGACGCGCTGCCGGACCTGCCCGCCGACGAGCGCGAGCAGGTCGTCGCGCAGGCCGCCGGCTACATGGCCGGGCTGCCCGCGAAGCTGCTCGCCGACGTGCCCGCGCTGACCCGGCTGAAGTGGCATCTCGCCGCCGCGGGCCACACCACCGAGCTGGTGAAGGTCGTCCGCTACGAGCGGGGCAAGGCCTCCCCGGCGATCGTCCGCGACCCGCTGCGCCGGTACGTCGTCTACCCGTACTGGAAGGACCCCAAGGTCGCCGTCCCGCGCGAGGTCTACCGGGCCCGCGACGAGCTGCGGATGCGGGGCCGGGTCCACGCGGTCGGCTGGGACGGCGACCGGCTCACCGTCACCGGCGAGGCCTACATCAACTCGGTCGGCATGCGGCGCCGCTGGACGTCGGTGAAGGCGATGACGCTGCGGACGGCCGGACGGGCGCTCCTCGCGCGGGCCCGGCAGACGCCGGCGCCGGGCAAGCGGTCCGGCTGGTCCGGCTTCGCGTTCGACTTCGACGTCGGACGGCTCCGCCATCACGGGAGGTGGGTCGAGGGCGTCTGGACCGTCGAGGCGTCGGTGCTGGCCGCCGGCGTGTTCCGGCGGGGGCCGCTGCGCGGCGGCAGGTCCGGCACCGGGGCCCAGCCGCCGTACCGCTACGTCGCGGACGGCGTGCGCGTCGTCCCGCGGATCGACGACGACCGCCTCGTCATCGAGGTCGAGCGGGTCCGGGCGGCGGCCGTCGCGCTGCGCTGGGACGGCGGCGAGCTGGTGATCGAGGTGGAGGCGGACGAGCCGCCGGGCGAGCTGGAGCTGGCGCTCGGCGACGAGAGCATCGCCGTCCCGGTCACCGCGAGCGGCGGCCGGTACGCCGCCCGCGTCGACCCGGAGTCCCTCGAAGGGGCCCCGCCGCCCCCGGAGGAGATCGACGACACCCGCGACTGGGCGGTCCGCGCCGCGGGCCGGCCGCTGGTGCTCGCCGAAGGGGTCGCGGACGTCCAGCGCGCGTTCGGCCCGCTGGAGGTCGCCGCGGGCCGCGGACCCGGCGGCTACCTGCGCGTCCGGCGCACCACGGCGCGGCTCACCGTCGACGGCTGCGCCTGGCGCCCGGACGGGACCCTGGTCCTGACCGCGACGCACCCCGCGCTCACGGACGGCCCTCACGCGGAGGGCCGTCACGGGAGCGGGCAGGTCGTGCTGCGCGGCCGATGGCACCGCAAGGAGCACGCGTTCGACCTCGTCGCCGACCCGGCCTCCGGCGCGCTGCGCGCGGAGGTCCCGGTCGCGGCCGTGCCCGGCGTCGCGGGCGTCCTGCCGCTGCGCCCCGGACGCTGGGACGTGCTGTTCCGGCCCCCGGGCGGGCGCGCGCTGACCGTCCGGCTGTCGCCGGAGGCGCAGCGGGACCTGCCCGAGCCGCTGGAGGTCGCGCGGCGCGGCTACGCGCTGGAGGCGCGCGACGGGCTGCTCGCCCTGGCCGTGACGGGCGACGTGTCGCCGGAGGAGAAGAGCGCCGGCACCAGGCACCGGGAGGAGGCGCGCCGCCGCGTCGACCGCGACGGGCTCCGCGACGCGGTCCTGTTCTCCTGCTTCAGCGGGCGGCAGTACTCCGACAGCCCGAAGGCCGTCCACGAGGAGCTGGTGCGCCGCGGCTCGGACCTGGAGCAGCTCTGGGTGGTCAACGACGCGCAGGTGGAGCTGCCGGACACGCTGCGGGCCGTCCGGCTCCAAGGCAGGGAGTGGCACGAGGCGCTCGCCACGTCCCGCTACATCGTGACGAACCACCGGCTGGGCGACGCGTTCCGGCGGCACCCGGACCAGGTCGTCGTGCAGACCTGGCACGGCACGCCGCTGAAGAAGATCGGCGGCGACATCAAGGAGGTGCACTTCGCCTACGCGCCCGGCATGAAGAGGGCACTCCAGTCGCGGACGAAGGACCCCGGGCCCGCCGTGCCCGAGTGGAGCCACCTGGTGTCCCCCAACCCGTTCAGCACGGAGATCTTCCGCCGCGCGTTCGCGTTCAGGGGCGAGATGCTGGAGGTCGGCTACCCCCGCAACGACCTGCTGCACAGCCCGGAGGCGGGGACGGTCGCCGAGCGGGTCCGGGCCCGGCTCGGCATCCCCGAGGGCAAGCGGGTCGTGCTGTACGCGCCGACGTGGCGGGACGACCAGTACTACAGCCGGGGCCGCTACAAGTTCGACATGCGGATCGACCTGGAGCGGGCCCGCGCCGCGCTCGGCGACGACCACGTCCTGCTCGTCCGGCTGCACACCAACGTCGTGGACGGCGTCCGCGAGGACGAGCACGGCTTCGTCCGGGACGTGTCGGCCTATCCCGACATCACCGAGCTGTACCTGATCTCCGACATGCTGATCAGCGACTACTCGTCGGTGATGTTCGACTACGCCAACACCGGCCGGCCCATGCTGTTCTTCACCTACGACCTGGCCGACTACCGGGACCGGCTGCGCGGCTTCTACTTCGACTTCGAGGCCGAGGCCCCCGGGCCGCTCCTGGAGACCTCCGGCGACCTCGTCGACGCGGTCCGCGACGTCGAGGCGGCCACCGCCGGGTATCGCGACCGCTACAAGGACTTCGTGGCGCGTTTCTGCCCCCTGGACGACGGGCAGGCCGCGTCCCGTGCGGTCGACCGCGTCTTCGGCACGACCGGTCGAGGCCTGTAGGAGTCATCGGAAGGCGCGGCCGGCCTCCGGCACGGCTTCCGGGGCGGTTCAGGCGTCGACCTTCTCCTTGGGCGCCGGACGGTCCTCGTCGCGCGGTGCGGGCACCCGCGGCGGGCGGAGCGGCGGGAACAGGGCCAGGCCGAGCGCGACGCACGCGAACGGGACGGCGGGCAGGACGTAGCGGTAGTCGAAGTCGGCGGTAGCGGCGGGGACCACCAGCAGCGCCAGGCTCGTCCCCCACGGGAGCAGCGGGCCCGTCGCCCAGTGCCGCACGGACCGGCCCGGGCGCCACCGCCCCTCCGAACGCGCGTGCAGCGCGGCCGCGGCGAGCGCGCCGAGCAGCAGGACGCCGAGGATCGTGCCGGGCATGACCACGCGGTCCTGGTAGGCGAGGACCTGCCCCGCCCACGGCCGGACCACCCGGGTCTCGCCGTCCGGGCCGTAGTGCCGGGCGAGGCGGGCCTGCTTGTCGCTCCACGCCTCGCCCTCGGGGAACTCGTACTGGAGCCACGTCCACGGCGTGGGGTACGGCTGCCGGTGCCAGGCGAACGCCCGCAGCGTGTCCCTGACGACGACCTCCGCGTAGCCGGCGGGCTGCGCCCTGATCGCGGCCCACGCGAACTCGCCCGCGAGCCTGTTGCCCTCGTCGCCGTAGACCCAGCCGGGGATGCGGCGGAACGGGGAGTCGGGCGTCCACATCACCGAGAACGACTTGGAGATCCGCGGGTCGCTGCGCTTGGGGCACATGACCGCCAGTTCGGGCCGGGGCCTGATGACCCGGCAGTCGGCGAACGCGGCGGTGCGCCCGTACAGGAACACCTGGTCGGCCTTGGCGAGCTTGTACTGGCCGTACTCCGCGTGGAACCAGAAGACGTAGCCGGCGACCGGGAGGACGAACGCCGCCGCGGCGGCGGCGCAGGCCCTCCAGCCGGCCCGTCTGATCGCCATAGCCGCCAGGATCAGGGCGATCAGGGGGACGCCCGCCGTCCGGGTGAGGGCCGCCCCCGCCGTGAGGATCCCCGCCGCCGCGCCGAGCCACCAGGTCGTCCGGCGCCGCCACAGCACGACCGCGACCGCGGCGAGCAGCAGGAACGCGAACAGCGAGTCCGACATGAGCATGTGCTCCAGGGCGACCTGGTGCACGGGGACCAGCACCGGGACGGTCAGGAGCGCCGCCACCGCGCCGGGCAGCCACGCCCGCCGTCCTCCCGCCTCCGCGCCGGGCAGGGCCGCCCGCCCCGCACGCCAGACCAGGACGTACACCAGAACGCCGGTGAGGATCCCGATCGCGTGCTGCACGGACACCATCACGGTGAAACTGTGGAACGGCTTGAGCAGCCACAGCAGCATCGGATATCCACTGGGGCGGGTCGGATCGGGCCGGAACTCGACGGCGGCCTGCAGGTAGCCGGGCGAGTCGCCGAACCACAGCGGCGCGGGATAGGCGAGGACGGCGAGGGCCCGGATCCAGACCGCGACCGCGACCACTCCGAAGAAGGGGAGGTGAGGCAGGACGGAACGCACACGCACCCCGCGTCGCATACCCCGGAATTTGATCGTCATGTGACCGGACGATCACGATCCGGGAGATCAGCGGTGACCGGAACCGGACAGCCGCTACCATCGGACCGCTCCGCGAACGAAAGGAACCCCATGGCGAACTTCACGCTCGACGACGTTCGGCAACGGACGTACAAGGCGCGTGACGCCTGGTGGACCGTGCTGCTGGTCGACCCGCTCGCCGCCAGGCTGGTGAAGTTCACGGCCAACCGGACGCGCGTGACGCCGAACCAGCTCACCGTCGGCGCGCTCGTCCTCGGCCTCGCCGCCGGCGCCTGCTTCGCCGTCGCGTCCTGGCCGTGGCTGCTCGCCGGCGCGCTGCTGTACCACCTGTCGTTCACGCTCGACTGCATGGACGGCAAGATCGCTCGGCTGAAGGGCACCGGCTCGGTCTTCGGCGCCTGGCTCGACTACATCTTCGACCGCGTCCGCGTCCTCGCCTGCGCGATCGCCCTGATGGCCGGGCAGTACGCCGCCACCGGCAACGTCGCCTACGTCTGGACGGCGCTCGGCGTCGTCTTCCTCGACATGCTGCGCTACATGGACGCGCTGGAGATCTACAAGGTCCGCTCGCAGATGCGGACGACCCTCAACGCGGCCCGCGAGGAGGCCAGGACCCTCGAACTCGCGGCCCGCCGCGCCAACGGCGAGATCGCGGACGCCGACGAGGACCTGCGCTCCGCCGAGGCGCTCACCGAGGACCCCGAGGCCGACGCGGAGAACCGCGTCGTCGGCGACGACCCCAACATCGCCGTCCTCCAGGCGGGCTTCAACCAGCGCTTCCCCTGGTACGCCCGCATCCGCAACGTCCTCATGGCGGGCCGCATCCGCCCGCACCTGATCAGCGGCATCGAGTTCCAGATGGGCGTCTTCATCGTCGCCCCCATCGCCGCCGCGATCGTGCCGGGCGCCATCATCCCCGTG